>CAZZKQ010000147.1:0-8012 GCA_964654875.1 uncultured Verrucomicrobiota bacterium
GGCGTTCGGGAAGCGGCCAAAGCAGCGGCTCGGCGCGAAGCCGGACCGGCACCCCCTCCTCGGGAGGGAGCCACGATCCGAGAACCACCTCGGCGGCATGATCCCCACGACAGCTCCACGACAACACCGGACTCGGCTGCGGCTGGACCACGAGTGGCGTCCCCGGCGACAGGGTCAGCCGGGTCTGGAATCCCGCCGCCACGTCGATGGCATCGCCCCCGACCGGATGGGTCACCGTGGCCCGACCCCGATTCACCCGGAGCACGGTCTCGGTCGGCCCCGCCTGGAGATCGAACTGGGCATCACCCGCCGAGACCACCGCGGTCGGGGTCTGGATTTCCAGACGCGCAGGGACTCCGTTGGAACCCGGGTTGTGCCAGAGACCTCCCCTCACCAGGCGGACCCGTTCGGCGTCCGATCCGGGGCTGAGCAGACGGAACTCGGACCGCCCGGCAACGGTCAGACGGGAGCCGTCCCGCAGCGCCAGCTCCGCCCACGAGTCGCACGAGTGGGTCGTGACGACATCCCCTGCCGCCAGCCACTGGTCCCTGGGCAGGGGCCGCTCCGTGGCACCCCGGATCCCGAAGACCCCGAGAGCTCCCGACACCCGTTCCACCCGGGCCACCGGATGCGGCCAGGACCGCATCCAAAGTGCGGAAAGCACCGCCACCCCCACCAGTGCCGCAGCGAGTGCCACGGGCCAGAGCCGTCGGGCCCGTGCCGGAAACGGCATGATATTGCCATGACCCCGCGGCAAGGCCGTCGTCCGACCCAGATCCCCGAACAGGACCGCCTCCTCGGCCAGCTGTCGCAACAAGGCCCTCGATTCAGGCCGGTCCATCAGCTCCCGTTCCAAATGGCGTCGTTCCTCGGCCGACAGCCGGCCGTCCACCCAGCGCAGCAGCCGCTCCTCGGGATTGGGATCCGGTCTCATGACGCCTCCTCTGGAACGGGTCCCAGCTTGCCCTCGACACACTCGCGCAGCCGCCGATGCAGACGGGACAGCCGCTGGTAGACCGCATCCAATCCCAACCCCACCCGCGCGGCCACCTCCTCGCAGCTGTGCCCCTCGTCGTAGCGGAGCCGGAGCAGCTCCCGCGCCTCGCCAGAGGTCGATTGCAGGCACTCCGCCAGGGCGTCCAGACGGGCGCTCTGCACAGGAGACGCCACCCTCCACTCGCGGTCCAGCAGGTCCAACAGGCCGTCGTCGAGCCCCACCGTCTCGCGCCGACAGCGTCGGATCCAGTCGATCGCCTCGCGTCGGGCTGTGATGAACGCCCACGACAGCAACGCCGCCTCGGTCTCGAAGGTCGCACGCCCCGCCATGGCCTTCAGGGTGACGTTCTGGAAGATGTCCTCCGCGCCATGCGTGTCACGGACCACCAGCCAGACCGCGGCCGACAGGCGCGTCCGGGCCGCCATCAGGCACTGCAGGATCTGGGCCTCCGTGAGCATCATGAGGTCGCGGGGAGGGACTCTGGAGCGGTACGGGTCCGGGGTCCATTGAGCAGACGCCCCACCCAGGTATACCGGACCAGGACCTGATAGGTGCCCAAGAGAAACACGGTCAGCACCAGCGAGAACAGGGGCAGCTTCACCCAGACCGGACCCGGCCAGTTGTGGATCACGGCCTGCCCCGCGATGCACAAGGGGAGATGTGCCAGGTACAGCCAGTAGGAGGAGTCCGAGAGATACCGGATCGCCGGACTCGCCCGGGTCAGCACCGCGCCGAACAGACCCATCGCGGAGAACGACATCGTCCAGGCGAACACCGACTGGAAGAAGACCGACGCCGGCCGATGCCACGCCGCCGGCAGCAGGAGGTCCCGGAACCCGAGCCGTCCGGTCGCGAACTCCAGCGCCAGGGGGAAAACCACGAGGACACTCACCGGGAGCATCCATCGCCACGACCCGCCCAGCCGCCCGTCCCGGTCGTCGCAGTCGAAGTACACGGCACCGAAGAAGAAGAAGAGCGCGTAGTACAGGAGCACGTGGGGCATCGGGACGATACCCACGGCCGTGTCGGGACCGATCCCGAGGTCGAACTCCATCATCGCGGTCGGGACCATCGTGAGCGGCACCAGCACAAGGAGGTTGAGCGGCGAGAGGATCCAGGCTCCGGGACGGACCCTCCAGCCCAGCCGGCGGACGACCAGGGCATAGGGCACGAAGAGCGCGATGAGCCAGACGAGGAACCAGAGGAACCAGACGAGCACGAAGACGGGCTGGTCCACCAGGAAGCGCCAGATCCGTTCCCCTGTCCCGGCTCCATTTCCTCCCCCTCCGATGGCCCCCGGCGGTGCCACGGCCGTGGCACCGGCCGCGACAAGGAACCGACGGACGGCCTCACGTCCAGGCTCCCACCGCTGCCGGTCGACCGGCAGCCCGAGGAGTCCGGCGATGTACTGGACGACCCCGAAGTCCTGGCTGGCACTCTTCAACGGAGTCTCGCCATCCCGGCTCGCCGCATTGGGATTGGCTCCACGGCGCAGCAGCACCTCGACGACCCCTGCCTCGCCCAGGAACGCCGCTCCATGGAGTGCCGTGTGGCCGTCGCGGGTGCGCCCATCCACCGGGGCGCCCCGATCCAGCAGGGACACCACCGCCTCCGTGCGCCCGTTCAGCGCCGCCCACTGGAGGGGTTGGAGCCCGAAGACCGGATGCAGGTTCGTGAGCGCCCCGCGATCCTTCGCCAGATGCCCCCCGAGGGCGTCGAGATCCCCAAGCCGCACCGCGGCCCAGATGCTGGCCGAGGCGGGTTCCACGGGGGTGCTCCTGTTGGGACCCCGATCGTTCCGGCTCATCGCAAAGCCCGCCGCCCATCCCATCGCCGGCACCACGGTCACCAGACCCAGCAGGCACGGCACCAAGACCCGCTGGCACCGGTGCTTCAGCAGGGCCTTCAGTCCCTTGCGACGCCACAGCATCGCGGTGAAGAAGCCGCTCAGCAGCATGAAGAGCTGCATCCGGAAGCCGTGGACCCAGGCCTGGAAGACAAAGGGGCCCAAGCCCTGGGCGGCGTCCTGGACCAGCCATGGGAACCCCGCCGCGAACGACAGGGAGGCATGGTACACGAGGCCCACCAGCATCGCCGCCGCCCTCAGGGCGTCGAGGTCGTGGAGGCGTTGGTGCGGGGAAGCGGTCTGGGTCGGGGTCATGGGAGGGAGCGGAGGACAGTCTCGGGTTCCGGAACGGCAGCGGTTCCAGTGGTCCAGCGCCGCCACGCCGAGATCGCATCGTCCGCGAGGAGGAGGACGCAGGGAACGAGGAACAGGGTGATCCCCGTGGTGAAGAGGATGCCGAAGCCCATCGAGACCGCCATCGGGATGAGGAACTGCGCCTCGAGCGACCGGTCGAAGATCATCGGCGCCAACCCGACGAAGGTCGTGATCGAGGTGAGCAGGATCGGCTGGAACCGCCGGAGCCCCGCCTCCCGTGCAGCGTCCATCAGCGTGGCTCCCGTCGCGAGGCGCTGGTTCACGAAGTCGACCAACACCAGGGAGTTGTTCACCGAGATGCCCGCCAACGCCAGCATCCCGAACACCGACAGGAACGACGGGGTCATCCCGAGCACCAGGTGACCCAGCAGGGCGCCGATCGTGCCCATGGGGATGATCAGCATCACGTAGATGGGCTGGAGCAGCGACTGGAGCGGGATCGCGAGGAGCACATAGATCGCGAGGAGCAGGGCCGCCGACCCCAGGACCGTCCGCTTCCGCGACTCCGCCGCCTCGGCGACGTACCCCTTGAACTGGAACGACAGGTCCTCGCCCTCGAGGCACAGCGCCAGCAGCCGCGGCTCCAGCTCCCGGGCGATGCCGGTGATGTCCACCGAGTCGTCCGCGGGCTGGGCGCCGATCCGGATCACCTCAGCACCGTCGTTCCGCTCCACGAACGAGGGCGCCTTGGCGAACCGGATGTCGGCCACCGTGGCCAGCGGCACCTCCGCCCCACGCGGCGTGCGGATGCGCATCTGGTCGAGCGTGTGCAGCGTCTCGCGATCCGCCAGCGGCAGTCGGACCATGACGCGGATGTCGTCGACGCCGCGCTGCACCCGCTGGGCCTCCTCGCCGTAGAATGCCTGCCGCACCTGCCGCGCCAGCGACACCTGGGTGAGGCCCAGCTCGGCCGCCCTCGGCTTCAGGGTCAGCTCCAGCTCATCCTGGCCGTAGTTGATGTCGGCCCACGCGGTGCGGATCCCGGCGTAGGACTCCAGCAGCTCCCGCATCCGACGCGCCACCTCCGCCTTCTTCGGCGAGGTCGCCCCCCGCAGCTCGAGATACAGGTTTCCGTCCGCATATTCCTGTCCGCCCTCGAACGACTGCTCCGCGAACACCCGGAAGAAGGTCGCCTCCGGCAGCGGACCGACCAGCTCCGTCCATCGGTTCGCGATCACGCCATTGCGCGGGCCCGGATCCGAACGCGCGGACGGATCCAGGATCTCCACCGACACCAGCCCGGCCGACTTGCGGAAGCCGCCGCGCGGATCGGTCCCGCCGACCACCCGGACGACATTCCGCACGAGCGACTCCCGGCTCCCGGGATCCCGGAACTCCTCCCGCACCTGTTCCAGCGCGGTCGTGATGCGGTCGATGTAGCGCGCCGTCACCTCCACCGGGGTGTTCTCGGGAAGCCGCAGCACGGCGGTGATCCGACGCGCATCCACCGACGGGAACGAGACGAACCTCATGCGCCCGCCGAGGCAGTAGCCTGCCATCAGGAGACCGGACGCCAGGAACGCCGACAGCACCGCGCCACGGTTCCGCAGCGCGACGTCCAGCAGCGGCCGGTAGACGCCGTCGACGAACCGGTCCAATCCCCCGGTGATGTGCGCCTGGAAACGGTCGAACGCGTTCGGACGCTCCACCGGCCGGAGTCCCTTCAGATGCGTCGGGAGGAACAGCTTGCAGGCGAGGAGCGAGAACAGCAGCACCGCGGTCACCACCGGCGGGATCTGCTTCACATAGTCGCCCCAGGTGCCCTGGAAGAAGAGCATCGGCAGGAACGCCACGATGGTCGTCAGCGCGCCGAAGGTCACCGGTGTCGACACCTCCTGCGTGCCCACCACCACGGCGTCCAGGGGCGACATCGTGCCCGACCGCAGCTTCTCGAAGATGTTCTCGCCGGTGACGATCGCATCGTCGCCGACGATGCCGATGACGATGAAGAAGCCGAACAGGCTCATCATGTTCGCGGTGATCCCCAGCCACGGCATCACCAGCAGTCCGCCGGCCAGGGCCACCGGGATGCCGGCCGCGATCCAGAAGGCCAGCCTCGGACGCAGCGTCAGCCCCAGGAGCACGAGCACCAGCAGGCCGCCCTGGAGGGTGTTCGACGCCAGCGAGCTGAGGCGGGCCCGGATGGACAGCGACTCGTCGTTCCACACCGTCAGCTCCACCCCCTCCGGGAAGCGTGTCGACGCCGTCCGGACGTACTCCCGGACCTTGTCCGAGATGTCGATGGCGCTTTCGTTGCCGGTCCGCATCACCTGCACGAAGAGGGCGGGCCGGCCGTTGAATTCCACCCGCTTCTCCCCCTCCTCGAAGCCGTCGCGGATGGTCGCGACGTCCCCGAGCACCACCTCGGCCCCGTTCGCCGCCCGCAGCGGGATCCGTGCGAACTCCGTCTCCGAATAGGCCTGTCCCCGTGTCCGCACGATCAGGGTCCCGCTCCCGCTGTCGATCGCCCCCGCGGGCAGGTCGATGGAGAAGCGACGGATCGCGTCGGCGAGATCCTGGAAGGTCAGGTTGTACGCCTGCAGCCGGTCCGGCCGGGCCTCGATCGCGATCTCCACACGTCGGCCGCCCTGGACCTCGGCCCGGCTGATCCCGGGCATCTCCAGCAGGTCCTCCTGGACGCGGCGCGCCGCCCGCCGCAGGTCCTGCGCCCCCAGCCGGCCCGTCACCGCCACGTTCAGCACCGCGAAATAGTTGCCGGACTCCGGGATGAACACCCGCGGACGCTCCGTCTCGTTCGGGAAGGTCGTGATCGTGTCCACCCGGGCCTTCACCTCGTCCATCAGCTCCCGCAGGTCCGTCCCCGGCTCCGCCTGCAGGTAGAACCGCGCCATCCCACGCATCCCGTCCGCGTTCAGCTGGCGGATCCCCTGCACGCCCTCGAGCGCCTCCTCGATCGGGATCAGGATCGCCCGCTCGACATCCTTCGCCGTGCCGCCGCGATACGGCATCTCGATCATCACGGTGCGCCAGCTCAGCGCGGGGGTGATCTCGAGCGGGATCCGGGAGACCGCCATGTAGATCCCACCCGCCAGGATGGCGAGCATCAGGAAGTTGGCCGCGATCCCGTTCCGGGCGAACCAGCGGATCATCGTGCCCCCCCCTTCCCCGTCGGCACCGCCGTGCCAGAACCCGACGCCGCATCGGGCAGGATCTCCACCTTCGACCCCTCCGGCGCGTACACCAGATGCGTCGTCGCAACGAGCATGCCGTCGGGGATCGACGGATCCCGCACCACGACCTGCTCCTCATCGGACCACAGCGGCACGATCCGGCGCGTCGACAGCGTCAGGGTCCCGGGGTCGACCAGATGGACACGGTCGAGCTCCCGGACCGCCGACCGGGGCAGGACCATCACGTTGGTCAGGGTCCGACCCTGGACCGCGGCGTTCACGGGCTGCCCCAGCCGGAGCGGTGCCGAGGCGGAGTCGAGTCCAAAGGGATCCTCCACGTGGACCAACAGGAGGACGTCGAGGGTGTTCTCGTCGAGGGCCGACTCCGCCCGGCGGATGCGCCCGGTCCAGCGGGCCCCGGAGGCCGGATTGAGCGAATCCGTCAACACGACCTCCGACATGCCCTTTTCCGGCCAGGCGACCTGGAGTCCGGCAGACCAGTATCCCGGATCCGATGGGATCTCGTGGTGCCGGACCTGCTCGGGCAGGTCGAGGAACCGGAGGTCCCGCCCGGCGATCGGCAGGCGCAGTTCGAGGGTGTCGACCGAGAAGACGTCCCCAAGCGGCGTTCCCGGACCCACCAGCTGTCCTGGGGCCACGGCACGACGCCGGACGCATCCATCGAAGGGTGCCCGGATCCGGGTGCGCTCAAGGTCCCGCCGGGCCCGCTCGACCTGGGCCGAGGCCGTCTCTCGGTCCGCCTCCGCCTGGGCGAGGGCCGCGGCGCTGGTCTCGGCCTGCGCCTCGGGCAGGAGCGACTCCTTCTGGAGCGTCTGGTTCCGACGATGGTTCAGCTCGGCCAGCCGGTGGGCGGCCGTGGCCGACTTGAGGCGCGCCTCGGCAGAGACCACCGCGGTCTGGTAGTCGTCCGACTCCAGCTCCACCAGCACCGTCCCGGTCCGGAAGAAGGCGCCCGGCTCGAAGGCGGTGGACACCGTCTGGATCCTGGCCTGGACCTGTGCGGAGAGGACCACCTCATGCCGGGCCCGGACGACGCCCTGGGAGCGGAGGGTCACGGCGTAGTCCTGGGACCTGAGGGTCTTGACCTGGGTCCGGACCGGCAGCGGTTTGCCCGCCGGCACCATCGGCCGCGCCGGCGGCCGTGAGAGGATCGCGAATCCGAGTCCGCCCAGTGCGAGAATCACCGTCGGCAACAGCCAAGTCCTCCAAGGGCTAGGGGTCGACGGCGGAGATGGAGACGTTCCATGGAGGCTCATGAGGAGGACGACGAATGGGTTCAGGAACGGATGACCCGACCGAATCCTGACATCACATCACGACTCCCAGATCTACCCATCGCGTCGCAGCCCCTCGACACGCGGTTTCGCATGTGGGGCGACCCGCCGAGCCCCAGCGGAGACTGCCACACGGTCGAGTCTCAATCCGTGCCCCGCTCTCTCGAGCGGGGCGACCTCCGCCGCCCATGTGTGTCCTTACTTTTTGCCGGTTTCAATCCGCGCCCTGCTCTCTCGAGCGGGGCGACCCGACAACCCGGTGGCGTTCTCGCCGGGAACGCTGTTTCAATCCGCGCCCCGCTCTCTCGAGCGGGGCGACCGGGAGCGTCACCAGTACAGCAACCAGTTGAACGTTTCAATCCGCGCCC
>CAZZKQ010000148.1:0-7889 GCA_964654875.1 uncultured Verrucomicrobiota bacterium
GATGTCCCGGAGCCGACCGCAATACGCCTCCAGCTCCGCCGGCGACATCGGCTCACCGTGCCACTTGAGGAACAGGCTTTGGATGATGATCGGCCATTCCCTGGCGGTCCGCGTGATGTTGGAGAGGATCCGCTCCAGCCGGACCAGCGACCGGTTGATCGTGCGGTAATACTCCTCCGTCCCGGCGTCGAGCTTGCACCAGAACTCGGACCGCTGGGCCGCCATCAGCGCCAAGCCCTTCCGGACGTCGGGCTTGTCGAGACCCGCCGAGTCCGTGATCAGGACCAGCTTGGACGGGTCGAGCCCGAACTCCTGGCGGACCTCGATCGCAGCCTGCACGCACTCCGAAAAATTCGGGATCAACGTCGGCTCCCCATCCCCGCTGAAGGCGATGTCGCGCACCACACGGGTGAGTTCGGGCACCTCACAGAACTTCGGCTGCTGGGCGAGTCCCCCCTCCTGTGCGAATCGGATCAGCCACCGGAGCTCGTCCCTGAGCTGGGCCACATCCACCTGATCGGCCCTCCCCGGCGTCTTGCGATCCACCTCGCAGTAGACGCAGTCGAAATTGCAGCGTTTGTCGGGGTTCAGATTGACACCGATCGACAGTCCCTGCGACCGCCGCGAGATCACCGGGTAGACGAAGATGAGGTCACGGAAGACCCGGGAGTGGTCCTGCACGACCGCCCAGGAGCTTTGGATGGAAGGAGACGACATTGGAGCACAGAGCAAACGGCGGAGAGGGAAGAGCGGGGTGACTCCCACCCGACGACCGCCTTGAACTCTCAGCTCTCAGCTCTCAGCTCTCAACTCTCTTTCCCCTTCAGATCGCGAAGTCCGTGTACTCGACCCGGACCGGTTCCTGGGGCGCCTCGAGCATGCAGGCGCCGACCGTGGCGTTGGTGCCGGGCTCGATCAGGATGCAGGCACCCGTCAGCCGGTTCGTCGCATAGCCGTCGTAGGTGAGCGGCTTGGCGGTCCGGATCCGGATCTGGCCGATGTCGTTCATCGCCAGCTCGGTCGGGTTGGGTTCCGACTCGAACGTGTGGATGTTGATCCGGCTGTCGATCGCGGAGACCACGGCCTGGACGGTCTGGGTCGTGTGCTTGAGGAAATACTTCCGCCCGGGCTGCAACGCCTTGGGATGCATCCAGCAGACCCGCGCCTGCAGCTCGGTTCCGGAACCCGGCAGGGTGTCGAGTCCGACGATCATGTCACCCCGGCTCACGTCCACATCATGCTCGAGCACGAGGGTGACCGACTGCGGACAGAAGGCCTCTTGGAGCGGGCCGTCCAGGGTCCAGATCTCCTTCACCCGGCTGCGTTGGCCGGAGGGGAGGATCAGGACCGGCTGACCGACCCGGACGATGCCGCCGGCGATCTGGCCGCTGAGGCCCCGGAAATCATGCAGTTTCGCATCCCGTGGATTGTTCGGACGGTTCACCCACTGCACGGGGAACCGGAACCCATGGAGGTTCCAATCGCTGGCGATGTGGACGGTCTCGAGATGGCCGAGCAGCGATGGGCCCACGTACCAGGGGGTCTGGGACGAGGCATCCACGACGTTGTCGCCATTGAGCGCCGACATCGGGATGAACTTCACGTCCTTGATGTCCAGACGCGGCAGAAAGCTTTTGAAGGCCGACCGGATCTCGAGGAAGCGGGCCTCGGACCAGTCGACAAGGTCCATCTTGTTGATGGCGATGACCAGGTGCGGGATGCGGAGCAGCGAGGCGATGTAGGTGTGGCGCCGGGACTGTTCGATGACGCCCTGACGGGCATCGACCAGCACGACCGACAGGTTCGCCGTGGAGGCCCCTGTCACCATGTTCCGGGTGTACTGCACGTGACCCGGGGTGTCGGCGACGATGAATTTGCGGCGCGGGGTAGCGAAGTAGCGGTAGGCGACGTCGATCGTGATCCCCTGCTCGCGCTCGGCCCGGAGGCCATCGGTCAGGTTGGCGAGGTTGATCTGCCCGCCACCGGTGATGTCGGCCGACCGCTCCAGCGCCTCGAGCTGGTCCTCCATCAGGGACTTCGAGTCGTACAGCAGCCGTCCGATCAGCGTCGACTTCCCGTCGTCGACGGAGCCGCACGTGTTGAAGCGGAGGATTTCAATGGAGGAACTCATGGGTCGGTCTCGAGGATCGGGTGTCGGATGGGGCGTCGGTCGAACTCTCAGAAGTACCCCTGCTTCTTGCGGTCCTCCATGGCGGCCTCGCTGGCCTTGTCGTCAGCGCGGGACCCGCGCTCCGTGACCCGGGCGGCGGCGATCTCGCGGATGATGTCGTCCACCGACTCGGCCGGGCTCTCCACCATGCCGGTGCTGATGATGTCGCCGATGGTGCGGACCCGGACGACCAATTCCTGCACCTCGTCCTTGGGTCGAACCGGCAGGAACTCACTCACGGGCAGCCACTGTCCGCGCCCCCCGATGCGGATGCATTGGCGGCGGTGGCTGAAGTAGATGGACGGGACCTCGAGCTTCTCGCGTCGGATGTATTCCCAGACGTCCATCTCGGTCCAGTTCGACAGCGGGAACACCCGCATGTGCTCCCCAGCGTTCACCTTGGCGTTGTAGAGGTTCCAGATCTCGGGCCGCTGGTTCTTGGGATCCCACTGACCGAAGGCGTCGCGGAAGCTGAAGAACCGCTCCTTTGCCCGCGCCTTCTCCTCATCGCGCCGGGCACCGCCGATGGCGCAGTCGAACTGGAACTCCTCGATGGCCGCCAGGAGGGTCGGAATCTGCAGCCGGTTCCGGCTGACCTCGCCGGGGGAGGGTACCGCAATGCCGGCCTGGATGGCGTCCTCCACCTTCCGGACGATCAGGCGACCCCCAAGCTCCGCCGCCCGGCGGTCCCGGAACTCGTTCAGCTCCGGGAAATGGTGTCCGGTGTCGACATTGAGGAACGGCATCGGGATGTCCGAAGGCCGGAAGGCCTTCTCGGCGAGTCGGAGCAGACAGATGGAGTCCTTGCCGCCGGAGAACATCAGAGCCGGCCGCTCGAACTCCGCGGCCACCTCGCGCATGACGTGAATGGCCTCGGTCTCGAGATACTGCAGATGGTCGAGGTGGTAGGAGCTCATCGGATCCGTGACTTCAGGAGGAATTCAGTGGGCACCGGGATTCTGGGCCGCCTTGCCACCCCAGGCGGCATGCAGACCGCACTCGCGCTTCTCGTCGGCCTTCGCCGGATCGAAGTAGTCCCATTCATTGGGAAGGCTGTGCCGTGCGAGGTAGTCGTCCATCTGGGTATCGGTCCAGTGGAAGAACGGGCTGATCTTGATGGAGCCGAAGTTCCGGTCCTCCGACACGATGTCGAGCTCCGCGCGGTTCGGGTTCTGAACCTTGCGGAGCGCCGTGATCCAGACCTTCGGCGCCAGCTCCTTCATGCCCCGCAGGAAGGGCTCAAGCTTCATCACGGCACTGAACTCCTTCAGCGCCTCCTCCTGCTCGGGCGTCGGGATCGGTCCGTGGATCGCATCCCGATGCGCCGCCGTCATGCGCGGCAGATACGGGCGAATGTCGAGACAGAGGCGCTTCCGGAGATCCTCGGCATGACGGTAGGTCGCCGGCCGGTTGTAGCCGTGGTCCACCCAGAGCACCGGCACGCCCGGACGCACCTGTGTGACGGCATGCAGGATGACGGCCTCGTAGGGTCGGAAGTTTGTGGAGACCACGGCGCGGTCCCCCGCCTGCTCGAATCCCCAACGGAGGATGTCGAGGGGATCCCGGCCGCGGAGCAGTGCGTTGGCCTGGGCGATGTCTTGGGCGGTCATGTGAGGAAAGGAGGACGGGGGACGACGGGACGCGCAGCCAGAGCCAGCATCCCGGGGTGACACCCGGAATCAGGCAGCCAGCTCAGAGGTCCAGAACGCGCGATCCACCCAGTCGCCGAAGGACTCGTCGGCCTTCCGTTCCGCCGCATAGCGGCCGAGCACCGGACGGAGGGTGTCGAGGATCTCCGAATCCTTGACCATCTCCTTCCAGGCCTTGGCGATGCGGGTGCCGTTGGAGTTGCCGCCCAGCCAGAGCTGATAGCGTCCGGGAGCCTTCCCGACGAAACCGATCTCGGCCATGTAGGGACGCGCACAGCCGTTGGGACAGCCGGTCATGCGGATCACGATCTCCTTGCCCGGAACACCGACCTCGTTGCAGAGGCCCTCGATCTGGGTCAGGAGGTTGGGGAGGTAGCGTTCCGACTCGGCCACCGCGAGGCCGCAGGTGGGCAGCGCCGGACAGGCGATGGCGCCCAGGTGCAGCACCCCGGCTTGGTTCTCGGTCGGCACCCCGTGCTCGGACAGGATCGCGTGGATCTGGGATTTCTCGGCCGAAGCGATCCCGGCAAGGATGAGGTTCTGGTTTGCGCTGAGTCGGAACTCCACGGTCGGGAACCGCTCGGCAATGCGGCGCAGCGCCGTCTTCATCCGCTGGCCCTCGCTGTCCTTCACACGTCCCATCGAAACGTGCAGGCAGACGTGATGGGTGCCGTCGACCGACTGCGCCCACCCGTAGGTGTCACTGGTGGTCGTGAGGCTGTACGGACGAACAGGCCCCAGCGAAATGCCGGCCCGCTTCTCGATCTCGGCCCGGACAGTGTCGACGCCCAGTTCCTGGACGACGTACTTCAGCCGTGCGTGCTTCCGGTCGGTGCGATCACCGAAATCACGATGCACCAGCAGGACCGCCTTGGAGACCTCGATGAGATGGGTGCGCGGGAAGTAGCCGATGACACTGGCGAGGCGCGGATAGGTGGCCGCATTGCCGTGGCTTCGGCCCATGCCACCGCCGACGGCAAGGTTGTAGCCGACGATGTTGCCGTTCTCGACGACCGCAATGAAGCCGAGGCAGTTGGTGAGGACGTCCATGTCGTTCACCGGCGGCAGCACAAAGGCCGCCTTGAACTTCCGGGGCAGATACTGGCGGCCGTAGAGCGGGTCGATGAAGTCCTTGTTCTCGGCGGACTCGAGGTTGAGCTGGACGCCATCGAGCCAGATCGCGTGGTAGGCCGGGGTCTTGGGCAGGAGCGCCTCGGAGACACGCTTGGAATCCTCGTAGAGCTGCTCCCGGGCCTGCGTCGTGGCGGGCGTCGGCGAGGCCATCACATTGCGGTTCACATCACCGCACGCCGCGAGGGTGTCGACCATCGCCTGGTTGAGGCCCTTCATGAGCGCCCCGAGGCCCGACTTGGCCACGCCATGGAACTGCACGCTCTGGCGTGTGGTGATGCGGAGCGTGTCGTTGCCGTACCGGGTGGAGAGATCGTCGAAGGTGATCCACTGCGCCGCGCTGAGCACACCGCCCGGGATGCGGCCGCGGATCATCATGATGTGGACCTTGCCCTGCTTGCGTTTGTCGCGGTCGTCCTGCTGGTAGATGCCGTGGAACTTCAGGAACTGCTCGTCGTCCGCCGAGAAGGCGTCGAGCTCGGGATTCGACAGCGTCGCCGCGATGTTCCCCGCCAGGGTGGGGATCGCGATCTTGAGCTGCTCGTTCTTGGTCAGCGGCTTGGCCGCCGAGGGACTGGATGCGGTCTCGGACATGTTCGGAGTTGAATCTCTACTTGGGGAATCAGGTTTTGGGCCCGTTCCGAACCCGGACTGTCCACCAACAAACGGGTGTCGGGCAACGCGTTTTCACGGTTCGCCGGGGATTCACGCCGGGTGGCGTTGAAGACCTTTCCGTTCGAGACCGCTCCGCGATTTCTCATCCGTGAGAGGCACGGGAGATGCTTCTCCACCTCAATAATGAATTCCTCTCAAATCCGAGAACACCTGCCGACTGGAGTCCCCACTGAAACCGACCCTCCTCCTGTGCTGCGAACCCGTCCCAACATGAAATCGATCGTGAACCACAGTTCCGCCCTGCTCCTGATCCCGGCTCTGACATTCTGGTGCACCTCCCCGGCACTGGCAGCGACCAGTACCATCGTCTTGGAAAGCAACCAGAGCCCGCTGGATGGCTCCATGAGGGATGGGGGCAGTGGAATCGGGGGCGGAGAGATCAAAGTCCTACCGTTCACCTCGGGCACCAGCTGGCTGGAGCTGACCTCCATGGAGCTAGGACTCGTCCGTCTGAACTCAGCGAATAGCCCGGTGCCGGATGGAAATTACCAGATCAACTTCAACCTTTATTCGGCCTCCAACACCGGAGAACCCCAGACCCTCCTCTACTCCACCTCGTTCACGCCGTACATCACCGCCGTCTCGACCTGGTTCACCCTGCCCATTTCCTACACATTGAGCCCCTCGACCTCCTACGCCTTCGGGCTCACCGCCCCGACTGTCGGCACGGCCAATTGGGTAAAGTGGTCGAATACGAGCAACTCCCTTTGGCCTCCCATTGGCTCCCAAGGGTACGCGGGGATTGGAGTCACAAATGCTGGATTCACGTTTTGGTACGACACCACGAATTCGAGCTGGAGCTGGATCTCTAGTGCTTCCGACAACGCCTTCCGGCTCAATGCGGTCCCGGAGACGTCCGCGGGCATCCTCCCGGGCCTCGGCCTCGGCCTCGCTGCCGTTGGAATCCTCCGGCTTCGGCGGCGTTGGAATCACTGACCGCCGGAGCGGTGGGGAATCGGTCGTGGCTCACGAATCCCCGCAGGACAGCAATCGATGAAGGATCCGGAGCTGCCGCTCCGGATCGCTGACTTCGGTGGCTCGGGGCGGTCCGCATTGCCCCAGATTCCGCCGCAGGATCGGGTCGGTGACCAATCGCCGGAGCGCCGCCGCCACCGCTTCGACGTCGCCGGGCGGGGTGAGGATTCCGCAGGAAGCGTCGACGATCTCGGCGCCGCCACCAAAGTTGGATGTGACGACCGGCCGGCCGGCGTGGAGGGCCTCGACAAAGGCGATGCCGAAGGGCTCGGGTCCAGTGTTGGGCTGGCAGTGGATGTCGGCCGAGGCGAACAGCCGGTCCACATCCCGGCGCTGGCCCAGGAAACGGATGCGGTCCGCGATGCCCAGCGACAGGGCTCGCTCCTGCATCTCCTGGAGGAACTGGCGTTCCCGATCCAGCTGGGCCCCGCCGGCGATCCACGCCACCCAGCCGGGGAGATCCCGGAGACGCCCCAGCGCCTCCACATGGACCCGCAATCCCTTCCACTCCTCCATCCGACTCGCCTGGAGGATCACCACGTCATCCTCGGCCGTGCGGAGTTCCACCCGGGTGTCTCGCCGCACGGTCCCGGACCCGGTCGGTTGCACGGACTCCACCGGACAATGACAGATCCCCACCGGAACCCCCGGATACAACCGGTCGGCACTCGCCGCCACGAAGCGGCTGTTGGCGACCAGCAGGTCGACCGGCGTCCTCCGCGCCCAACGCGCCAACCACGACCCCGGCTCGAGCGGATTGTGCAGGAAGTGGACGAACCTCGGGATGCGGCGTCGGACCCCCGGTCCAAACATCGCCTGCTGCCAGTTGCCATGGGCCACCGCCACATCGAATTCCTCCCGCGTCAGGATCCGATCCAGCTCCCGCCGGGCCTTCAGCACCGTCCAGGGATGCCGGATCCGGACCTCCGGGACCCGATGGACGCGGCCTCCTGCGGCACGGAGCTCGTCCTCGAACCGCCCCGGGAAACAGAGCAGGAACTCCGAGTCCATCCCGGGGCATCGCTCCCGGTTCCGGACCAGTGTCATCAGCATGGTCTCGATGCCGCCGTAGAGGTTTCCCGCGCACAGGTGCAACACACGGAGGGGCCGATCCCCGGGGACAGGGCCTGCGGACGGAATGGGTTCTGGGCGATGCACGGAGGGAGCTGGATCCAACCGGTTCAGACTGTTTGGCCCGGAAATCCCAAAGCAAGCCTCCACTGGTCGTTCTCGGGTGCCTGAACCGGAACACGGCGTCGACCCAACCCCAACGGAAGACGAGGGTGCTC
>CAZZKQ010000149.1:0-4928 GCA_964654875.1 uncultured Verrucomicrobiota bacterium
ACGAGGGCCCAGCTGCTGCCATCGGTTCCGACATAGGCGGCGAACCAGTTGCCGACGCGGCGGAGACGGATCCACTGGCTCGGCAGGGTCTTGTCGACGCCCGGATAGGTCCGACCGAACGTGGTGTAGTTCTGGGCTGCGATGGCACGACCGATAGCACGGACCTCATTCACCCCCTTGGGATTGCCCACGTTGACGAGGAACGAAGGGCTGAGCGCGCCCAGGTCGGCGCGGGCCTGCAGACCTCCGGAGGCCCAGGCATCGACCGGATCCGTTACTGGACCGCTCGTCACGCTGGTCACCTTGGTGCTGATGTCGAAGTCGCCCGAGATCTCCTCGTAGGCAAACTCCTGCACGTCACCCGGCTGATCGGCGTTGGAGGCCGCAGGCCAAGCCACTAGACCAGGACCAGCGATCGTCATCGCCCCGGGGGCCCCGAACGCTACTGAGCCTCGCGGCATCTCGACCGGCAGAGCAGCGGCAGGCTTGATGTGAGCGGTCGCGAGAGGGCCGACAGCCTGTACCGCCACAGGAGCGGAGAACAGCGTCGTCACTACGACGGCGTCATGCGTCCCCGCGGGCACCGCAGAGTAGTTCGCAGTCACCGTCAGGAGCGTGCCCACAGGGGCGACGTCAGAGGGCAGGACGAACTCGAACGCTCCGACTGCCGGATCCTTGTCGCCGATCCCATTGTCGACGAAGGACATCAGGTATTTGGCACCTTGGACCCAGCCATTGGGATAGAGGGCTGCGTCGAGGGCCTTTCCTGTCGCGATGCCTTCGGCATCCGCGACATAGAGGTCAATCATCGCCACCGGATACGAGGCGTTCGGCTTCGGCAGGGTGCCGACAATCCGACGCACCGTGGAGCTCGGATCAAGGGTCGGGACGAGACCGGCGTCGACGTTGGCGACCACCCGGCTGTAGTAGTTCGTAAGGAACGCACCATCCGACTTCAGGGGATTGACCGGCGGGGTGTAGTTGTTGATCAGCTGGTTGCCGCGGAGCGAAACGATGGTGGTTTCACCCAGCTCGCTGAAGAACGGCTGGACGGCACCCGCGGCGACGACCTCGGCAAGGGTGGCCTGAGGCGCATTGTTGTAGACGACGTTGGACTCCAGATCGTCGCTGACGCCATCGAGGTCAGATCCGAACTGGTAGACCGCCGAACCGCCGGGGGCGTTGAGCGGAGAGACCGCGTTGACGAACCGAGTCTTGCCGTCCACGCCCATGCCGAAGTAGTTGCCCGCCACGACGATGTTGGTGCCCGGCGTCTGGCCGTAGAACTCGATCGTGTGGTTGTAGCCGCCAAGGCTCTCCGGGAGCATGCCGCCGAACACATTGCGCTCATCGGCATCGTTGGCACCGTCACCATCCACACCAATCACGGTGTTGTTGCCGGCGCGGCCGATCTCGATGTAGCCCTCGAAATTGCCCTTCAGCTCTTCCACGAGGGCCACGTTGTAGTCGGTGTTTCCATCTGGCAGCACGCCGAGGAAGTTGCCAGAGATGCGGTGGTTCTCACCCTCGAGGATGGCCGGAATTCCTGGGACACCCGCGATGACGTTGAACTCCGAGCGCGGATTCTTCGAACCCTTCGCCACACCAACGGTCACACCGCTGATCAGGATCGTGTTCGTCACCTGGTTCTGGTCGTTCTTGCCGCGATACCGGAATCCGGTCACGCCGTCCGCCGGCGCGATGAACGGCTTGGTCTTGCCGTCGAGATCCACACCGATCCAGCAGCCACTGATATGGCCGTTGGCACCCTTGGCGAACGAGACACCGTAGAGGGAGATGTCCTGATTGGCACCCGTCAGCGGCACCGCGAGGAGGCAGAGGCCGCGGACCACGTTGTTGGTTCCCTGGTAGAACCCAAGGATCGCCGACTCCGTGTCGCCGTAGCCCGTGCTGTCGTTTGCGGTGTCACCCGCGAAATCCAGCAAGGTCGAGTTTCCATTCCTCGAATCGAGCACGATTTGGATCTTCGCGTTGTTGGCCGCGAGAATCGGGTTGGTATTCGGCGAGGAGCCGGGCTGGCTGTAACCGTCGATCGTCAGGTTGCTGACCTTGATCAGGGGATACCCACCAGCCGGGGTCTTGATGTAGTGGGGACCCGCGCCCGGGATGTTGAACTGGATGGTGTCTCCGTTGCCGGCAAGGGCGAGAGCCTCGGACAACGTCGTCTGACCCGCCACCGGCACATCGCTGGTCGTGGTCACCGTCAGGGTCTTGGGCCCAACCGGATCCATCGGCTTCGGAACCGGATTGTAGGCACCTTGAGGATTCATGATCCCGGAGTTTCCGAGGAAGGTCCAATCGACCGCCCAGTTGCCACCGCTGGTGAAGGCACCATAGTAGCGGGCATCAGAATAGAACCCGTTGGCCGGAGCCACCCTCGGGGAGAGGGTCGCCGGACTGCCGGTCTGCGGCCGAGGATCGAGTCCCAGGTCCGCCGTGCGGGAAATGCCGCGGATCTGCGGATCCACGGAGGTCAGGTTGCCCATCCCCTCAGCGAAGAGAGAGGCCGGCTCGAAGGTGGGCAGCGTGAACTTCCACCAGATGTTGTCCTTCACGGTCGGTGTTGCACCGGTCGTGAACGCCTTGCCCGTAACTGGCAGACCGTTGAAGTCGGTGAAGATGCCGTTGTAGACGCCGACCTGGGTGTAGGCCCGGAAGGTGAACCCGTTGTTCGCGGTCCCCGCGCCAACGCGGGCGCCGGCACCGACGGTCGTTGCATTGTAGATCTCCCAGTTCGAGACCGGGACGCCCTTGCCGGTGATCCGGTCCTGGGGCTCGCCGTTGATCTCCATGCCCTTCTCGACGCTGTCCGAGAGCTGGATCCCGAACCAGAATTGGTTCTTGCCGTTGTAGCCCTCGTCGGCATCGAACTCCTCATCGCCGTTGAAGGCGCTGACGAGATAGCGGGTGTTGACGGAGCCGCCGAAGAACTCGAAGCCGTCGTCCGAGTTGGCGAACACCTCGATGAACTCGAGCTTCGTGCCACGGCCCACGCCGCAGATCGACAGCCCGTTCACTTCCTTGTTCGACTCGAGGACCTTCCCACCGTGCCGCAGCGACACGTAGCGCAGAACACCGGAGGAGTCTTCGTCATCGGAACCACCGAAGCGGTGGAGATACTGGCCATTCGGCCCCTTGGTATCGGGCAATCCCTCGTAGATGTCGTATTTGGGGGTCGCAGCGTCGCCACCCGCATTGACCGCATTGTTGATCCGGGCCTTGCCGAACAGGATGATGCCACCCCAGAGCTGCTGGTCTGTTGGACCGAGGTCGGTGGGGTCGTTCAAATCGTCATCCTCTGCAGTGAAGATAATGGGATTCTGCGGGGTACCCTCTGCGAAGATCTTGCCGCCCTGGCAGATGAAGAGATTTCCGAAGTTGGCGCTGGAGGTTCCAGCGACGCCCTTCACGACCGTGCCTGGCTCAATGCGAAGGGTCGCGCCCTCGAGCACGTACACAAAGCCCTGGAGGACGTAGATGTTGGTGTTCTTCCACGTAACGTCGCCGGAGATGTATCCGGCCGGCACGTTAACGATGTTGGTGCGAGGCGTGAGGAAGCCGCCCTTGTCGAGGAAGGTCCAACGGCGCAACCAGTCGTTCTGGGTGTCGAACGCACCGACATAGGAGGTCGGGGTGTAGAATCCGTCATTCGGCGGTGTCTTGGCACCCGTCAGCGCCGGACTGCCCGGCTGTAGCAACGGATTGAGCTTCCCGTCCGCGACGCGCGAAATGCCGCCCAGCATCGGATCGACATTTGAGCGATTGCCCGTCCCGGCAGCGAAAAGGCCAGCCGGCTCAAAGGTGGGCAGCGTGAAATTCCACCAGATGTTGTTCTGGACGGTCGGCGTGGCACCGGTTGTAAAGGCCTTGCCCGTGACGGGCAGACCATTGAAGTCGGTGAAGATGCCGTTGTAGACACCCACCTGGGTGTAGGCCCGGAAGGTGAACCCGTTGTTGGCGGTCCCCGCGCCCGCCCGGGCTCCGGCTCCGATCGTGGTCGCATTGTAGATCTCCCAGGTCGAGGCCGGCACGCCCTTGCCCGTGATCCGGTCCTGCGGCTCACCATTGATCTCCATGCCCTTCTCGACGCTGTCGGGCAGATGGATTCCAAACCAGAACTGGTTCTTTCCGTTGTACCCCTCATCGGCGTCGAACTGCTCGTCCCCGTTGAAGGCGCTGACGAGGTAGCGGGTATTGACGCAGCCGCCGAAGAACTCGAAGCCGTCGTCCGAGTTGGCGAATACCTCGATGAATTCCAGGGTCGTGCCACGGCCCACGCCGCAGATCGACAGTCCGTTCACTTCCTTGTTCGACTCAAGGACCTTGCCGCCGTGTCGAAGGGACACGTAGCGCATGATTCCGGAGGAATCGTCGTCGTCCGAACCACCGAAGCGGTGGAGGTACTGACCATTGGGACCCTGCGCGTCTGGCAGACCCTCATAGATGTCGTATTTGGGGGTCGCTGCGTCGCCCGTGGCATTCACGGCATTGTTGATGCGGGCTTTGCCGAACAGAATGATACCACCCCAGAGCTGCTGGTCGGTCGGACCGAGGTCAGTCGGGTCATCGACGTCGTCGCTCTCAGCCGTGAAGATGATGGGCCGATCCGGCGTTCCCTCGGCGAAGATCTTGCCGCCTCTGCAGATGAAGAGGTTGCCGAAGTTGGCGCTCGAGGTGCCGGCAACACCCTTGACGACGGTGCCAGGTTCAATCCGCAGGGTCGCTCCGTCGACGACGTAGACGAAACCCTGAAGGATGTAGGTGTTGGTGCTCTTCCAAGTCACGTCGCCGGTGATGTATCCAGCGGGCACATTGACTACGTTCGACTGGGGGGTAAGGAATCCGCCTTTGTCGAGGAACGTCCAGCCACGCATCCAGTTATTGCTGGAGTCGAAAGCGCCGACGTA
>CAZZKQ010000149.1:5028-7853 GCA_964654875.1 uncultured Verrucomicrobiota bacterium
CGAGGAACGTCCAGCCACGCATCCAGTTATTGCTGGAGTCGAAAGCGCCGACGTAGGAGGTAGGAGTGTAGAATCCATCATTCGGCGGCGTCTTGGCCCCGGTGAGAGCTGGGCTACCCGGCTGGGGCAGAGGATTCAGCTTCCCGTCGGCAAGGCGCGAAATGCCACCCAGGAGGGGGTCAACATTTGAGCGATTGCCGGTGGAGGAATCGAATAGACCGGTCGGCTCAAAGGTGGGCAGGGTGAAATTCCACCAGATGTTGTTTTGAACCGTCGGCGTAGCGCCGGTCGTGAACGCTTTGCCCGTGACGGGGAGACCATTGAAGTCGGTGAAGATACCGTTGTAGACACCCACCTGGGTGTACGCCCGGAAGGTGAAACCGTTATTTGCCGTCCCCGCGCCCGCCCGAGCACCGGCACCGATGGTGGTCGCGTTGTAGATCTCCCAGGTCGAGGCAGGCACGCCCTTGCCGGTGATCCGGTCCTGGGGCTCACCATTGATCTCCATACCCTTCTCGACGCTGTCGGGCAGATGGATGCCGAACCAGAACTGGTTCTTGCCGTTGTACCCCTCATCGGCATCGAACTGTTCGTCCCCGTTGAAGGCGCTGACGAGGTAGCGGGTATTGACGCAGCCGCCGAAGAACTCGAAACCGTCGTCCGAGTTAGCAAATACCTCGATGAACTCCAGAGTGGTGCCACGGCCGACGCCGCAGATCGACAGCCCGTTCACCTCTTTGTTCGACTCCAGGACCTTGCCACCGTGCCGGAGGGACACGTAGCGCATGACGCCAGAGGAATCATTGTCATCGGAGCCACCAAAGCGATGTAGGTACTGGTTGTTCGGACCTTGGACGTCCGGAAGACCCTCATAGATGTCATACTTCGGGGTCGCCGCGTCACCCGTGGCGTTGACGGCGTTGTTCACGCGGGCTTTGCCGAACAGGATGATACCACCCCAGAGCTGCTGATCGGTCGGGCCGAGGTCAGTCGGGTCATTCACGTCATCGTTCTCGGCCGTGAAGATGATGGGCTTCTGGGCGGTTCCTTCTGCGAAGAGCTTGCCGCCTTGGCAGATGAAAAGATTTCCGAAGTTGGCACTGGAGGTTCCAGCGACGCCCTTGACGACGGTGCCGGGCTCGATGCGGAGGGTCGCTCCGTCGACGACATAGACGAATCCCTGAAGGATGTAGGTGTTGGTGCTCTTCCAGGACACCTCGCCCGTGAGGTATCCTGCGGGCACGTTGACCACGTCGGCGGCGGCCTGATGACCCAGGGCCAAGCCCGAGATCAAGGCAGCGGCCCCTCCGACGAGACGCTTCCAAGTAGTGGTGATTTCCATATGAGGTTGCACATCGGGGACCATCCCCAACACGACCATCATGGTCGGCGAGGCGCGACGGTCTCATGGCTTCCAGGTTACGAAACAGGAAACCCCTGTTCACACCACCGCATCCGCCCCATCGCAGTCCCACACCACTCGATCGCCCCAGGGAAGCCTCTTCCGGACCACTTCGACCACGCCGTGTTCGTAGAGGCGCAGTTCCAGCCATCCCCCATCCTTCAGGAGCTGGATGCCGGCTGGCGAGGGACACAGGACCGTGCGGAACTCCCTCCAAACACGCGCCCGCCGGAGGGCGGTCGAATAGCGCCGAACCGTGTTGCCCAGAAACGAAATGGAGGGCATCCCCGCCAGCCGGCTCCCGATCCGGAACACGGCCGGGGTGTGCAGATGACCCACCACGGTGCACGCGATCTGGTCCATTCGGGCCTGCACCTCCGGCAGTTCCGACAGGAACGGCAGCGCGGAGGGATCATGGACGAAGAGGACCACCCTCTGTTCACACTCCAGACCGCCGAAGGTCTCCCGGACCTGCGTCCGCAGCCCGTCGGCGATCCGACGCCACGCCTCGGTTTCCGAGGGAAGCATCTCCGGAAGGAACACCGGGAGCGCGATGGGGGTCGAGGCCACTCCGACCAGCACGAACCGGCCCATCTGCTCGCACCAGAACCCGGGAATCCCCAGACCGCCGACGGCCCGTTCCCAACTCGCAAGGCGCACCCCGCCCGCCCCGCCAAACAGGCTTTTCTTGCCCAGCTCGTGATCCCCGAGGGTGGTCCTCAGGCGGGATCCGTACGCCACACGAAGCTGGTCGAGGGCAAGGCGGGCACTCTCGTAGGCTTCCGGATCGCTCACGCCGATGAATCCACTGTCGAGGGAGAAGTCCCCGTTGGCCACGACCCAATCCGGGAGGGGGTTTGCCTCGATCAACCGCTTCAGCCGGTGGTTGTGTCCATGCGGTTCCCGCAGCCAGATCCAATGCCGCATCAGCTGGCTCACCCTCCTGAGCACCGGGTTTCCAATCACCCGTGCCTCATGCCCACACCGCGCCGCCTCCCCATCCGAGGCATAATGGATATCCGAGATGACAAGGATTTGTCGCATTGCCGACACGCGTCCGTAACAAATGAGCCTCGTTGTGAAGAAGTTGAACAACTTTTGTCGAGCGGCGCGAAACCCACATCCATAGCCTGACTTACATGTTCTCGTTGCAACGTTTCTTTGGTCGTAGCGAATTGTTCTTCGACCTTCTCGAGCAATCCGCACTGGAGGCCCGCGAGAGTGTCGACCTGATCAAGTCGACCCTCATCAATCCAGCCAAGGGGCAATCGCCTCTCGATGAGTTCGCCCTTCTTCGGAAAAAGGACAAACGGATCACCGAGGAAATCCGCGAGGCGCTGACCCAGACTTTCGTGACGCCACTCGAGCGGGAGGACATCGAAGCACTCGCGATCGCCCTCTACAAGATCCCGAAGACGCTCGA
>CAZZKQ010000150.1:0-7801 GCA_964654875.1 uncultured Verrucomicrobiota bacterium
CGATTCCCCGGGCAGCTGACGCGTCAGCAACGCCCGCTCCGCGGCGTTGAGCCTCCCATAGGACCAGGGTGACAGAAACCGCGTCAGATCCCGGCCCAGCAGAAGATCATCAAGGAATGTCGGATCCTTCTTGTTCCGGAGATAGGGCTCCACGACCTCCTTGAAGAACTTCGGGTCCTTCCGGCTGAGGAAGAGGTTCAACTCATGGCAGGCGAATTCACTGTAGCGGCTCCGACGTTCCTCGGCGGACAGCCCGGGCCAGCGTAGGGCCCATTCGAATTTCCCGAGGCTCGGATCGCCTCCGCTGAAGGCCAGCAGAAGTCCATGGATCGAGGACAGGGTGTCGTACATCTCGAAATCCTCCACGGTGATGTCCGGGACCTCGATCACAGCCCCTGCCTGTAGGGCGAGGGACTCCCGCATCTCGGTCATCCGCCGGGAGGGATCGAGCGGCTGGGCCAGGCGAATGTCCCGGAAAGCGGTCGTCCGCTCGGGCAGCCGGATCGTCCTCCAGACGGCATCGGTGAGATTCTCTGCATACACCTGGACCACGGACCGGTCGCCCAACTCCGCCGCGGGAATCCTGACGACTCCATTGGTGTCAGGACGGAGGTTGAAGAGTCCCGGCGCGGGCCGGGCGAGGAAATCGAGGCTCGACTCGGGCTCAGGCGCCACGCGCTCCGCCGCCTCGCGCTTGAGGGCCGCGTTGCGGGAGAGTCCCTCGACAGCCCCAGCCATCGCCTGCGGGGCCTCGGTGGCGGTCAGGGCCGAGGTGCCCGACTCCGTGGTTCGAAGTTCCCAGGGATTCAGGATCAGAGCCGGTCTCTGGAGCAGATTCCCGGGATACTTTGCGGCATAGCGCCGTTCGAGGATGTACCGATATTCGTCTCCGATGCGCCTACCGCTCGTATACAGGTTGGGTAGCCAGTCCGGCGTCGCCAGACCCGCTCCGGGACGGGAGATGTCCGCGAGGTCCGTCCATAGTCCACCAACTGGGTCGAAGCGTGTTGCGATGACATGGACCCGGGTGAAGGGATCCCAGTCCGAAAGACGGATCGACAGGGTGTCGGTGGATGCCTCCGTCGAGACGATCCGGAGGGATCGTCCTTCACGGCGTTCGACCGATCGGCTGGCACCCACAACCCAGTCGCCAACCGGCTTCCCGGCCACGATCCGGATCGGGATGGGACCGGAGGACCCGGGGCTGACCTCGAGGGAATAGTCACCGGCCTCGGGTTGTCCAAGATCCAGGATACCGTCCTTCACCGCGATCCGTGCGGAATGGTCCGCCACGAAAACACCGCCACGCAGCTCAAGCAGGGATACGGAGCGAGCCTCCACCCCCTCAGGCACGGGAATCTGGATGCGTTCGGCGGTCGCGACCTGGATGCCCTCCGGCCACGTCTGTTGTGACTCCATCAACGGCCACACCCGGGTGGGTCCTCCGGGCAACTTTACGACCACCTGACGGACCCCTTCCAGAGTGCCGAGCTGGATCCGTCCGGAGTCATCCGAGCTCAGCGAAAGGACTTCCGGCTGCTGGAAACCACGGCGGAAGATCTGGACCTCGACGACCTGATCCGGGATCGCCTCACCATTGCGGCCAAGGATGTCCAGCCGATGGGCCCCAACCGTCGGTGTCAGGAAGGCATCGGCGATGAGAGCCGTTCTCTGGATGCCATTCAGGGTCCAGTCCCTCTGGGCCTCGAGACGGACTTTCTGGCCCACCTGGGTCAGCGAATCGATCTCGCCATGGAGTTCGACCGTGAGACGGGCCAGCCTATTGGGTGCGCGGATGGCATGGAGGAACAGGCTGTCCGGTTCCAGCTTGATGGAGCGGAGTTCCGCGGTGGAGACCACACCATCGAGGGTTTCGGTCCGGAGCGTCATCCTGGGATTCCTGAGAAGCCCAAGGGCCACCGGGGTCTTTCCGGAAAACAGCGTGGCCCGCATCGCCAGAGTGGCCTCCTGTCCCGGCAGGACCTGTTCGCGATCCAGATGGAACCGGGCCTCGAGCCGATAGGTCTCGGCGGGATGGTGGAAGGAGACGAGACTCGCGAATCCCCCGTCGGCATCGGCCAGCACCAGCTGACGGCGTCCGGGTTCCCGGGTGAACGGGACCAGGATCCGACCATCCTTTTCCGGATCGAAACGGCGTCCATCAAGCCAGGCTGAAACTCCCCGGAGCGGCTGGTGTGCCTCGTCGATCGGGGTGATCCACTCCCCGGCTGCCCCGGTCTGCTGGACGAGTGAGTATTGCCCCTTGCGGATGAGGGCCCTTGAGGATTTCCCGCCGGCGATGACCTCCACGATCCAGGCTCCTCTCCGCCCCTTGAGCTCCGGAAATCTCAGGGTTTTGACCACCCTGCGGAATGGCGAAGCATCCCCACTGAAAGTCTGCTCGGAATTGGCGACGAGGCCGTCGAGATTGAGATCCGTGTTGAGCTGTCGGTTCTGCGTGGTGAAGAAGCCGAGCGTGTTGATCTCGAAGAGGCGAACGAAGACCTGGGGTGCGTTCTTCAGAACCACATCAAGTGAGACCTCCTCCGCAGGTGACAGCACCACCGGACTGTTCGGAGGGAATTCCACGTCGACCCGGTCGCGCAGTACCTGATACGCAGCGGGAGAGAGAAGCGACGCCCACCGTTCCGGGTCTGGTGCACCCGCTGTGATCTTGGCCTCGGCGAACACCGGCTTGAGCCACTCTTCATTCAGCCACTCTGACCAAGGCTCCCACGACGCGTCCTCCCGGGCGAACTGCAGCAGGTAGTCGCGGACGAGGACGTCATCCGACCCAATCGGCCCTGAGCCGATGAGGTCGAACGTCGCATTGAGGTCGACTCCTCTATTCTGCGCCCGGGACTCCTCGAGGAACCGAGGACTCACGTAGACCGCCGGACGAGGCAGCTTGAGATACTCGATGAACCGGTCGCGGTCCCACACCCCCCGCGAGCGGTCGAGAACGAGGCGTGCGTGAAGGATGTGGGCCTTGAGTGAGTTGAACGAGGACGGCAACGGCTTCACGGCACTCCAGAGCCGCTCCAGCCACGCTTCGCGGACCTTTGGTTCCATGACAGGGCTAGAATCCGCCGAGGGGGCGAGCTTCCGGAGTCGGGTGAGAACGAATTCCGGCTGCCGGCTGAGTTCGGGCATCGCCTGCTGCAGGGCCTCCAACTGGTCGGGCAGGAGCTGCCGATGAAGGGCATGCTGTCCGAAACCGCGGCTTCCCGGGGTCTTCAGATCGGCAACAACAGCATCGACGAGCCCCGGCAGATCGGGACGCTGCAGCTGCGACAGGACGTGACGGCGCTGGGCGGGGTTGAGAGGCACGGCGTCACGGAGGAGCGACGGGTATTCGGATGGGTCCAGTCCCTCGAGCCCATCACGCTCCAGGACCTTCCGGAGGAATTCCTTCCGGGCGATCCGGGCAGGATCGAGGGACGTGGGGAGGGTCGGCTTCTGATCGGGGACGACACGCACATGATCGAGAAAAGGACCGAGCCGTTCCCGCAGCCACCGGAGGGTCCGATCGGGATCGGTGCCATAGGCCAGGAGGGCCTGGCGGTTCTCGATCACCTGTCGCCTCGCGGATTCCGGGAATCGGGCAGCCCAACTTTCCAGGAGGGTCTTCAGCCGATCCGCCTGACCCGTCTGCTCACAGTGGAGCGCATGGAAGTGGTAGTAGTCCTCGGTCCCGGGCACGAGCTGGTCGAGCACCGCAGCCCGGTCGGGCGCGAGCGCAAATCGCTCGATGAATCCAATCTCATTCTCGGCAGCGAGGGGAAGTACCCCCAGCAAGATGCCCAGGCCTCTCAGTCGGCGGAACGTGTTCATGGTGTCGGAGGACGCGCGGATTCCCGAGGCGGAACGGCTCTGTCCGGGATCCCGACAGGGGATAGGTCGAATCCCGCCGACACGCCAGCGCGGACCTCGCCAATCGGGCGCAGCAGCGTGGCGGATCGACTAGTCCAGAAGAGGCCAGAGCTCCCGGAACGCCCGCTGCGCGGATCGGTCGGGGATGTCCTCGAGCGCGGGATCCTCAAGGAAGCGCGGCGCGTAGGCCGCATCCAGGGCAAAGACCCGGACCGTCTGGCCCTCCACCTCGAAGTAGGCACGCCACGCCCCACACCCGATCTCCCATCGGATTCCGCCACGTCGACGGATCCGACGCGAGCGGTGCGGGTGGGGGTCGCGGGACAGCAGCTCGATCATGCGCGGTCTGAAGTCGATCCCCCAGTGTTCCTGGAGCCAGGCGGCCTGGGTCTGGGCGAGGGGTTCGAGGACCACGACGAAGCGGGGCGGCTCGGCGAGGGAGGCCTCGACCACGTCATGCCAGCCTGCTCTGGAGGACGGGAAGGCATCGTAGGCGGGAATGTAGGGTTTGATGTCGAAGACAGGGGTGCCATCGACCAGGTCACAGGGACCGATCCGGAGATGGCGCCCCTCGATGCCGAGCAGGGTGACGGGAGTCAGGCCCAAGGGGTTTGGGCGATACGGGCAGCGGGTGGCAAAGACCCCACGCCGTTGTGCCGGTCCTCGCGGCGGAAGCACGAGCGGACGCCAGCCTTCGTTCCGATGGAACCACCAGATCAACCAGATCCGCTCGAACCCCTCGAGATCCCGCAGGGCCAGACTCGGTTCAACGGACCCGACCAGTTCGAGGAGGCTGTCTCCGGGATCTGCGTCCGACGGCTGATGGCCGGCCTGGAACTTCACCTGTTTCCCGGAGCGGATGAATCCGATGGGCTGGAGGGTGAGTTCGGGCGGCACGCCGGGGTTATGGCAGATCCTCCTGTGGGCTGGCCACTGGGTTCGATCGGTACACGGTGGCCCAAGGCCGGGACCCGGGATCCACCCGCGCAACAAAAAGCCCCGCCAGAGGGCGGGGCTTTCCGTGGAAACCGCCGGACCGGATCCCGGTCAGCGGTTCGACGCAGGTGGGGTCAGCAGCACGAACACGCCGCGCCGGTTCTTGGCGTAGGCCTCCTCGGTGTTGCCCACGACAGCGGGCTTTTCCTTGCCGTAGCTGATCGTGGTGACGCGGTCACCACTGATGCCCAGAGACATCAGCTTGTCGCGAACCGCGAGGGCACGGCGCTCGCCCAGCGCGAGATTGTATTCCTCGGTACCGCGGTCATCGCAATGGCCCTCGATGAGGAGGTTGTTGGAGGTGTTGGCCTTCAGGTAGTCCGCCACACGGGCGATGTTCGCCGCGTACTGGGGCTTCACGTTGGACTTGTCGAAGTCGAAATAGACGGTGTCGGTGGCGAACTTCTCCCGATCCTGGACGAAGTTCCGGGCGTCTAGGTCGTTGGGAAGACCCGTGCTGCCGGGCGTGTCAGTTCCCGTGCCGTTCCCGGGGCCACCGAGGGTCCCGGTGCCAACACCATTTCCCGGAGTCAGCGGAATCTCACCCACCGGCCCGGCCGAACCGGACTGACCTGCGGGCAGCGGCGTCAATCCCTTCGGTTTACGGGAGCAACCGGCGGCACCTCCGAGGAGGCAGGCGGCCGTGACGAGGAGGAGGACTCGGGACAGGGAGAACTTCATGGATCAGCCTTGGAATGCGCGAACAGGGAAAGGGGAGGACCTCACTTGGACCAACTGGCTTGCGAGCACCCCCCCGAAATACGACCCAAATCCTTGACGTGCTTGGAAGGCACGTCAAGCAGCGACAGTCGCCGTTCACCGCCAACACGACGGGTGAAGACCAGCGTGCGGGAATTCGGGGACCATGAGGGATCCTCACCCGCGGCCTTCGCCTCGGCGCTGCCGCCGCTGGCGGGCATGACGTAGATCGTGAACTCACCCGCGGCCCGGGTGAAGGCGATCCACTGGCCGTCCGGGGACCAATCGGGTTCGGTGCATTGGGTGACACCGCCGGTGTTGAGCCGCTTCATCGCCCCACCGGAGGCCGGCATGGTGTAGAGGGAGGGACGCCCGCCCTCGGCCGAGGTGAAACAGATCGTCCGACCATCCGGGGACCAGCAGGGGGATGCTTCCAGCTCCTTCGTGGTGGTCAGCTGTCGGAGCCCGCTCCCATCCACATTGGCCAGCCAGAGGTCCGGGCTGCCACCCCGGCTCAGGACCATGACGACCTTGCTGCCATCGGGGGAGACCGCAGGACTGGAGCTCGTGCCGGGGAATGAGAACACACGAGTGCGGCTCCCGCTTCGGAGATCCTGGAGGTAGATCTCAGGTCGGGACCCCCTGAACGAGGTGTAGAAGAGCCTGAGCTGCCCGGGCACCCAGGAAGGCCCAAAAGAGATCGATCCATCGCTGGTGAGCGCAACGGCATTGGCGCCGTCACAGTCGGAGGCCCAGATCTCCGAGATGAGCTCCCCACGCACGTTGCGTCCGCCCGGGAGGTTCCGGAAGGCGATCTTGGTGCCAGCGATCCCCGGGATCTGGAGCAGCGACTTCACCACATCATTCGCCAGAGCGTGGGCCTGGGCCCGAGAGGATCCACCCGGATAGGCCCGCGAGAACAACACCTGCTGGGTGTTGACGTCGGACAAGGCGCCACGGACCTCACCCTGTCCCGATCCGGCAAGCCGGTATTGGGGGGCAGCCCCGCCATTGACCTCGAACCCCACCACAAAGAGGTCGAATTCAAGGATCTTGCGGACCTCTTCGGAATAGCCCGTGACCGAGATGGGAATGGTTCGAACCGCACCCTTGGTGATTGTGACGCCACCGTCCTGGGCAGCAGCGAGGAAGGAGAGGGCGACCGAGAGGATCACGGCGGCGTTACGGGCGAGCGGGACACTGAATAATCCAGGCTTCATAGGGATGCGGAGGCTTCGAGGACAAATTTCACGGGAACAACCAGACGCGACTCGTTGAACTCCTCCGGGAGAGGCCGGAGCTTCCGGTTGCGGCGGAAGATCTCCTCCACCGAGGCATCGAGGGAGCGGACCCCCGACGAGCGCTTGATGGTGACATCGAGGACCGTCCCGTCCTTCGAGATGGTCAACTGGACGCCGACCCAGTCGTTGCCCGAGGTGGTGGTGGCCGGGCGGCGCCATTGCTGGTAGAGGAATGTCTGGAGCCAGGAGGTGTAGGGCGCGTAGGCGGCACCCCCGGGGCCGGGCATCTCGATCTTGGTCGAACCTCCGACATTCTGGGAGACGCCGGCCGCGGCCCCGGAGAACCGGGCGGCCAGCTTCTGGGCCGATGCGGCCCGTTGCTGTTGCGCACGCGCCTCGGCGGCCGCGGCCTCCTTCGCCTCCTTGGCTTCACGCGCCTCCCGCGCCTCCCGCTCCGTCTTCTTCCGATCCGTCGCACTCACCGTGCGGACCTGGCTGCTCACCTGGATCTTGTTCGGGGTCTTCTCGGGCTTCCGGGAAGTGTCGACATCCTGGGCCTTGGCCGTGGGACGGATGTCCTTGGAGACCTCGATCTTCGGTTCCGGTTCGACGGTCTTGGTGGGTTCCGGTTCTGCGACCTTGGCGGGAGCAGGCTCCGGGGGAGCAGGCTTCACTTGGGGTTCAACCGGCTTTGGCTCGACCTTGGGCACCTCGGTTACGGGCGCTGCCTTGGGTAACGCCTCGGCGGACGGCGGAGGTGTCCCCTCGACCGCAGCCAAGGGACGGGGATTGGGCGTCCCACCCCCGATCTGGGTGCCCATCGTGAGCCTGAGATCGGTCGGTATGATCTCCAAGAACGGCACCTCCGGCTGGACGACCTTTTTCGCGGTCAGTCCCCCCACCAGGATGACCAGCGTCAGCAGGGCGGCGTGGCCCACTGCAGATCCGGCCAAGGTGCGTACCCCGGAGCATAAAGGCAAGGTTGAGCGTTC
>CAZZKQ010000151.1:0-7773 GCA_964654875.1 uncultured Verrucomicrobiota bacterium
CCCATCCGTCCTGATTTGGATGGCCTGTCCTCCTGATCCTGCATCGCCCTGCCCTGCCCCCCAGTCCCATGTCGTTCCCTTCGTCCAGCACCATCCCGCGCACCCCAAGAAACCAGGATTCCAGGGATGGGATTCCCTCGGGCGGCTGGCTCTGGAACGGGGTCCGTTTGATGGTCTATGCCTTCCTGCCTGGCCTGACTGGAGCGGCAATGTGGACCTTGTGGAGGGGTTGGTTTTCGCCGTTGGACCTGGGCCTCTTCGTTGGCTTCTACCTGATGAGCGGACTTGGAATCACCGTGGGCTATCATCGGTATTTCACGCACCAGAGTTTCAGGACAAGGCGGTGGATCGTCTGGCTGCTCGGGGTGATGGGCAGCATGGCTTTGCAGGGACCTGTGATCTGGTGGGTCTCCACCCATCGGATGCATCACCAGCATTCCGATGACCCCGAGGACCCCCATTCACCTCATGCGGGACGGACCCATGGATCGGGTGCCACACTTCAGGGCTTCGTCCACGCCCACATCGGTTGGGTCTTTCAGTCCGATCCGAGGGGCCGGTCGTCCCAGGTCCGGGATCTCCTCGCCGATCCGATCTGCGTTCACCTCGATACCTGGTTTCCGTTCTGGGGCCTGATGGGAATGATCGCTCCAGCCCTGATTGGAGGGTGCTTGACCCGGTCCTGGTGGGGGGCCGTCTCCGGGTTTCTGTGGGGAGGAATCGTCAGGGTCTTCCTGGTCCACCATGTCACCTGGAGCGTCAACAGCGTCTGCCATCTCTGGGGTTCCCGGGATTTCGAATCCCGGGATGAAAGCCGGAACAACGTCCTGGTCGGCCTGATCGCCTTGGGCGAGGGATGGCACAACAACCACCATGCGTTTCCGTATAGTGCCCGGCATGGACTCCAATGGTGGCAATTCGATCTCAGCTGGATCGTGATCCGCATCCTCGCCGTACTTGGGTGGGCGACACACATCCGGACCGTGCCGGCCGACCGTCTCAAGGCCCTTCGTTTCAGGCTGCCTCAGTGAGGAGACCTTGCGGGGATGGCCCCCTGCTCCGGCTCCCGAATCCATCCGCATCCACCCGTGACCTAGTCCTGCCGGGCCCACGATGTGGTGAGGCGAGGCATTGGCCTCTGCCAGTCGGTCAAGGATCCCAGCGCACCCAAACAGGAACAGCCAGCGGGTGGTGTCGTAGATCGACGACTGGAACCGATAGTAGCGCTCGAGATGGTTCGTGGCTCACTGGACGTTCGCGAGGTGGAGACTGCCGTAGGTGCCCACGCGGTCCTTCCGGTGGAGGGGTTCCGTGAGGTGGGGGTGGAAGCGGAGCCGCGTCCGGATGGGGTCGGGGATGAACCCATGGTCCGACTCAGCCGAACGCAGCAGGATCCGTGTCCCGGGTCGGCTGTTGGCGAGGATGAGGTCCCACTCCTCGCAGAGCCTGACCGGATCCTTCCACGCCAACCAATCCTGATGGTCCAGCAGGACGTAGTGGGAGTAGGCGCCCGTGGGATTCCTCAGAAACTTCTGGGTGGAGGTCGTGTGGCGCGTGATCCTTGCGAGAGGGGACACGAGGATTTCCTGATGCTCCCGGCGCAGGTAGGTCGGGCAGCAGTCGTGGGTCTATGCATCGAACTGAGCCAGTGCCAGGGCCCTCACCCGGACCCGGAGCATGGCCAAGGCCAGCCCTATCAGGGACGCGGCAAGGCCTGCGGTGCCCCTCCATTGGAAGGAGGGACGCCACCTGTCTGGCGAAACCATGGAGACATGGGTCCCCCAGTGGTCGAGGGCCTCCGGACGCAGAAGGGGGCCGAGTCGTTCAAGCACCGCATGCCGTCCCGGATGGCAGCCGATCCCGAAGAACTGGAAAAGGTTCCAGAAGTCTCCTGCACGGATCAGCGCCACTTTCAGCTCCAGAGGGAGATTCTGTCTGGGATTGAGATCGACAGCATGGATGGCCCGCGGACGGGCCAGCGGCACTGGTCCACCAACGACCGGAAGCCGCACCGCACCCGTGCTTCCAAGCTCTCCAATGGGCCGGAATTCGAGTTCAAGTTCCGGGAATTTTTCGGCCTATACCTGAACCCATCGACCGAGGGTGAGGGCTATGGCAACTGGTGCTGCCAGGCACCTCCCTACCCACTGGGCCGACTCCAGGACACACTCATTCCGATCATTGGACCCGTGCTCTGGAATTCAATCCTCCCGGATTCTAAAGAACTGCTGAGCGCGGTCCGGTCGCAGAATGATCGGTATGCGGAGATTGCCTGCAGGAGTGACCTCCACTTGGTCGCTGAAGGGTTGCCACGAACCCTCCGGCATCTCGATCTGATCCGCCATCCACAGCTTGATTCGCCGGTTTGCCGCCGAAACGGTCGCTCCTGTGGAATCCTGCAGACGCAGCTCCACGGTCCAGATCTGGCCTTGAATCCGGTGAGACACGATCTGGCCTCCCACCACCCGGGGACGGCTTCCGATGGTGAAGCTCGCCGGCTCATAGGTCACATCCAAGACCGGCTTTGCCGACACCGTAGCCATCATTGAGTCCACCGGGATCGGCCCAAAACGCATCACCGTCATCCCACCCGAGGCACGAACCATGAACTCCAACTCGGCGACGATCGCCCCCCCGGCAGGGATCGTCTTCCCGGCCCCCTTCCAGAGCACCACGCCAATCCGACCCTGGTCCGCGGACACCGCATTCTCCATCTGAGAGATCCCAACGGGCGTCTGCAACCCGTTGTAGACGAGCACCGCAGGATCGAACTCCACATTGAACGCCATCGCGTTCTCGTCCCCTTCTCCATCCAGCACGACGGGAATTCGCACCGCACTCCCAGCCACAAGATCACTCCATCCAAAGCGGATCCGGCGGCTGGGCGTCAGACCGCTCCGGGTCACCCTTGGGTCCCGGACCGACGGTGCGTTCAGTACGATCGAACCGCTGCCCGGCGGATCGGCCTGAGGCTGAGCGGGATCCAGCTTGGCCACGTACCGTGCCACCTGGACAAGGTCCGCCAGATTGATGAAGCGGTCCCCAGAGCTTTCCCTTGGGGCACAGTCCAATCGGCTCGCGGCCAAGGGGCTGCTGTAGGAGCCTCCCAGCTGACCGCTGGCCAGCAGGCTGGCGATCGTCGTAATATCCACGACATTCACCGCATAATTGTTGTCCACATCTCCCTCCAGAGAGTCCGCCAACACCATCACCGATCCAGGATCCGCGATCACCGAGGCCAGCGATGCATTGGTCAGTGCGATTCTCAGCGCGAGGTCGGATGCCCCAAGACTGCCCAGCATCGAGATCGGTACCCCGAGTGGCGGCGCCACCGCCGGGGCGGTCACGTTCCGTATCGTCGCGATGTTGTTCACGGTCTGAGCCTTCAATGTCAGGACTCCAAGCCGATTCGTCCCCGCGGGAAATGACCGCTGCGCCGGATCTTTTCTGGACACCTGGACCTGGACCCGGATTCGGTTGGCTCCTGCACCACTGGCTCCGCCCGCGACCGGGGTCGCATCCACCGAACCGCTCGTCCGGAAGCTGAGATCCGTCGACGAGACCAAGGCCGCATCGAGAGCCACCCCGAGGTTAGCCACATTGGCCGAGAGGTAGGGTGAGACCACCTCCAAGGTAAACGAGACCGCCGATTCATCCCCAAAGCCGACCATGCTGAACGGGATTTCCACCGTGGCGTCGGGAAAGACCATTGCGTTGTTGGTCAATACCAACATCCGATCCACGCTCAGGGCGACCAACTTCGAGACCCCACTGGCACTCCCCACAGCGTTGGTCGCTGTCACACGGTAGATCCCTGCGTTGGCCGGCAAAGCCGCCACGGTCAGCCGTGCGGTGTTGGTGAATCCCGACACAGTCACAAACTGGCCGGAGCTGTTCTGCTTCTCCCATCGGAAGTTCGGAGAAGGTGTCCCCGCAGTGACCAGGTAGGATCCCAGATCCACCGTCGAATACGCTCGGGCTGAAAGGCTCATGTCCACCCCGTTGCCAAACCCTGCCACCCAGTTGCCGCCACCGACCACAGGGGTCGGAGGAGTCGCCGGCACCGAGAGCGACGCAGGCTCGGATACCGTCACCGTGAAGTACGAGTACTGCTCCGTGCCATCCAGCACCGCAGCTCCCTCCAGAGGATTCGGGTTCTGTGGCAGATGCGACATCTGCGTCGACACCAGCCGATAGTTGCCACGCATCGATGAGCTCAGTGTGCCCCCGACGCGCAGCTTCAGCTGCCCCGAGAAGCCGTCGAGGTTTGACCAGAACTCCTTGGAATCAGTCCAACCACGCCAGTTGACCGAGGGGGGTTGAGCCTGCGTGGTCAGATCTCCCAGCAGCGATGCATCCATCGCCCAGGTCCCATTGAGGGCCTGCTTTTCAAAGCGGATCCTGGCGGTGAGCGATCCTGCCAGGCTCACCTCGATGTCCCCTTTTGTCCCGGCGGCGCCCGAGATGTTCGACTGCGACAATCCAACCGTCACAGGCAGGACCGGCGTCAGTGTCGTTGACACCGCCTGCCCTTTGCCGGAGTCGCCTGCCAAACTGGTCCCGTACAATGGGGTCCGGATCCTCAACGAGTAGGGCTTGGCCAGCGCATATGAGAATGCCCCTAGGGTCAGGGTTGAATTGGTCGCCCCAGGAATCTCCACCCCTTCCCTAAGCCATTGCAGCGAAGACCCACTCGGAACCGTGTACCCGGGGTCCACTGACAGCGTGACACCCGCAGTGCCGGATGTCACGGGACCCAAGAGATCGGTCGGCTCACCGATCGAACCCGTGAATTCGATGACGTAGAGGGCGGCAATTTCGGCGTCGGAAAGGGCACGGTTGTAGAAACGGACGTCGTCGAGCGAGCCTACGAATGGAAAACCAAAGTTCAGCTTGCCGATCATGATTGGAGCTGTGCTCTTGGGTCCAAGGACCCTGCCGGTTTGACCCGCCTCTAGTTGACCGTTCTTGTAAACGGACATTCGATTTCCATCGAATGTGTAAACCATGTGAATCCATGGGCTGGGGCCATCTGGAAGCGAATAGTTGAGGCCTGCATTCCAATTGGCAGTCGAGCCATGGAATGCACCCGAGTGTATTTGGAAGCTGCAATCGTTCTGGCCCGCCCGCTTGCCGATGACGTGTGCTTCTCCGGGTTCGCGCACCATCCAGAAGGAGACGGACATGGGGGATAGATCGCCAAAGTTCATTCCGGCGTTGTGGGGAATTGAAACGTAGCCCGTGCCGTTGAAGGCGAAGGCTTGTCCGCTTTGCCCATTGCGATCAACGGTTGGGGTCGCACCCACGTTTGTCCCATTATTCTGGAGACCACTTTCATCATTGGCATTTCCATTGAACGGGTAATACGCCACGAGGCCGTTGGTCAGACCCAGACCCGCCGAAGGAATGATCCTACGGACTCGAGGGAGGCTCGAGGTGATGACGGGTGCTGCGGCGGCGGGGAGGATGGAGAGGGAGACCTCGTTCGTCAGAGCCCTTCCGACCGAACTCTTCACCACTACCAGAAACCGGCCATTGGCCAATACCGTTGCCAGCGGAATCCCTGGTTTCAGATATTGCTGTCCTTGGGCGGACGTCGACGCCCCCGGCACGGTCGCCGGACCGCAGATCAGTGTAGAAGTATCTGCGTTCCACAACTCCACCACCGGTGCCGGATTGCCGCGCGACTTCACCTCGAAGATCGCTTCCGAAGAAGTGTCGACTGGCGTCAAATAAACCCCTCCCGAATTTCGGCCGAATGCCGTGAAGCCGCCGCCGGTCGGAACCCAGATTCCACCCACCCCGCTGGGGGATAGGTTCTGCGCGCTGCCTCCGCCCACTCGACCGATCCGGACCGATAGGTCACTCGGCCCACTCCCCACTCGAATTGTGCCCGAGCGTTGGTCATTCCCAAAGGCATTGACCGCCTCAACATCCACTTGGAACGCATCCGGCTCCCCAGCCGAAATCGGCACCTCCACGCTCGGCCCGGTCGCTCCGCTGATCAGTACACCGTTCTTGCGCCAACGGTACTGTACGGGTGGCGCCCCATTTCCCAACCCAGCCTGCAGGGTCAACGTACGACCCCGTTCTACATAGTCGGTCGCCAAATTGAACGTCGTCCCCCCCAACACTCCGCTGATCCCGGTCACAACCGGTCGCTCCATCGACACCAGTGCCAGGCTGTGGTTTCCACCGGCAGCGATATCGATCACATTGGATAGAGTTGCAGGAACGGAGGTCTGACCCGATCCATTGTATCCCCACGCCACCACGGTCCCATCCTCCCTCAAGGCCAGCGTGTGTGACCGCCCCACCGCAATCTCCCGCACGTTCCTCAACCCGCTCGGCACTGCCGTCCGCCCGTCCGCGGTATTGCCCCACGCCAGCACCGTTCCATCGGCCCGCAGCGCCACCAGATGGCTGGCACCCGCCTTCAATGACACCACATTGGTCGCCCCGGCTGGGACCTGCAGTGCCCCGAAAGCATCCGATCCCCAGACCACCACCTGTCCCGTTGCCAGCACAGCCGCACTGAAGTACTCGCCAGCCGCAACGCCCACCGCACCCACAACACCGCTGGGCACGGTTGTTTCCCCAAAGAAATTGATCCCGCCGAACCCGTTCACCACACCCGTGGACCGCAGCGCCAACGCATGGGTCGCACTCGTCGCCACCGCGACATAGCGCTCCGCCATCGGAGAGCCGTCGCCTGTGTTCACCGCTGGAAAATATCCTCCCAACCGATCTCCGATGAACGCCAGGTCCCCCGGGTAGTCGTTCCCGACGAACTGCTGCCGCTGGGTCCGCACCACGACCGCGTGCAGGAATCCAAAGGCCACCCGCTGCAGCGACACGCTCCCATCCCGGGCAATCAGTGCCTCGTTCCAGCTGGTATAGTCCGTATACGGCGTCGACCCATTCCCATAGTTGATCCGACCATTCTCATCTCCGCTGACGCCACCGGCACCCGAGATGATGAACCGGGATCCCGTGTACGGGGATCCTCCGACAGTGATTCCGCTGCGCAGCGCCACCGCGTTCACGAGTTCGCCTGAGGCCAAGGCATCCACGTCGCTCGGGGTCACCCCGGTTGGCAGTTTCGGTGGCTGATTCAGGCCCAGGATCGACTCACCCCAGCCGACCATGATCCGACTGCGGGTCTGGGCGTTGACCATCCCAGCGTTCAACGCGAGCAGGCATGAGAAAACAAGCGCTGAGCGGCCGATCATCAATCTATGGGCTCGAATCACCCCGCTCGATGGGGAATTCAGAGGCCGAGGAGAAGCAGGAGTTGAACCGACTGTCGGATGCTCGAGGTTCATTGGATTGTAGCAGGATAGCGTAGAGTTTGCTGAACTTCCGGCGTTCGGAGGAGACGAGTTGAACCGGCGTCGACAGATCTCCAAGGTTAGCGCCGAAAAGGAATGGTTATCGGCAGGACTGAAAAGATCCTACCACGGTCGTATTCGCTAAATAAACTTATTAGTTAAGAAAAACTCTTACGCCTTTCCGGTCCTGTTGAATGTGGTGAACGGAAAAGCAGGATACGAAGAGTCCCAGCCCTCCCTGAGCGGGTCTGCCTCCACGGGATCCTCGGGATCGCAGTCTCCAAATCGTGAATGGCATCGACGAGAGGTTCGCCGCGATTCGGTTTAACCGCTGCAAGGAACTGGTGGTCGACCATGTTGGCAGAGGTCCTGGCCGTTTGTTCATGCGACGATCCAGTTCCACACGGTCCGGAAGAGTGGCGCTCCCGAGTGTGTCGGCTGA
>CAZZKQ010000152.1:0-7759 GCA_964654875.1 uncultured Verrucomicrobiota bacterium
CCAAACACCTGATGCCATGAAAAACGAACATCTGCTGGAACTCCAAGCCTGCCTTGATGGGGAGCGGGATGCCCAGCGTTCCGCCGAAATGGAGGAACAATGCGCAGCGGACCCCGACCTGGGTGCCGTCCGCCAGGCGATCCTCAACTCCCGCAAACTGCTGCGACAGCACGATCCGGATCATCACATTCCCGTCTCACGTGAGTTCTACTGGCGGCAGATCGAACGCCAGATCGCTCCGGAGCCCGGGAATCGCCCCACCCCAGCATCATGGAGTCCTTCGTGGAACCTCGCGCTGCGATGGCTTGTACCCGTGGTCGGTCTCGCCGCGGCCGTGGCCCTGTTCCAGCTTCCCGATTCACCCAACACCCCGTCCCAAACCACCCAGGCAACCCCCTCGACCCAGCTGGCTCTCAACACGGGCACCGCGGAGTCGACCTCCGTGGAGTACCGCTCGGAATCGGACGGCGTGACCATCCACTGGATCCATTGACGTCCCCTCGGCCACCATGCACTCCCGTTACTTCCCTCGATTCCAACCCCGTTCAGGCATGCTCGCCTTGGGTGCCGCCTGTCTGACCCTCTGGGGATCTCTTCACGCCGTCGCTGACGACCTGCAAGTCCAGGCGCGGCTGGTCTGGGGCACAAACAATCCCAAGCCCGAAGGCTCCAAATACACCGCTCTGGACACCAAGGGACGCGAGAAGCTGCGCCAGTTCAAGTGGCAGAACTACTGGGTGGTCAACCAATCGGTCTCCAAACTGGAGGCGCAGAAGGCGTCCCGGATGTCGTTGAGCGAGAAGTGTGCGGTCGACGTCAAGGACCTCGGCAACGGGACCGCTGAAATCCGCCTCTTCGAGCTGAAGGCCGGCACCGAGCCCAAGCTCGTGAAACCCGTCCACCACTCCATCTCAGCCCTCAGGAAGGGCGAGTACTGCATCCTCGCCGGGGATGACAAGGCCGTCTGGGACGACGCCTGGTTCGTGATCGTGACGGCGACCGAGGCCAAGCACTGACCACAACATATCCGGCAAACGAGACTGGAAAGGCCCCACCGGTGGGGCTTTCAGCCCGGATTTCAGGACTTTCCAGTTGTGGCAACCTGCCACCCTGATAGCCTTTCGGGAACCTGATGGTCCATCCCATGGACCGCACTTCCCGCCATGGCTGAGAACAATTCCGGAGCACAATACGACGCCTCAAAACTGGGCAAACTCGAGGGCCTGGAGGCCGTCCGGAAGAAGCCGGGAATGTACATCGGTGGCACCGACGAGCGGGCCCTTCACCACTGCGTCTCCGAGGTCCTCGACAATTCGGTCGACGAACACCTCGCCGGCCATTGCACCCGCATCGATGTCATCATCCACGTGGACGGGTCGATCTCGATCCGCGACAACGGCCGCGGCATCCCGGTCGACATCCACCCCCAGTACAGAATCCCCGGGGTGGAGATGGTGCTGACCACCCTGCACTCCGGCGGCAAGTACGGTCAGGGCGGTTACACATTTTCCGGCGGCACCCACGGCGTGGGAGCGAAATGCGTCAATGCCGTCTCCGAATGGTTCGAGGTGGAGGTCAGCCGGAACGGCAAGATCCACCACATGGAGTTTGCGCAGGGCAAGACGGTCAAGAAGCTCGACGTGATCGGCAAGGCCAAGGGAACCGGCACCCTGATCACGTTCAAGCCGGATCCCGAGATCTTCCGCGAGACGACCGAGTTCAAGTCCGAACGCATCATCCAGCGTCTGCGGGAGCTGGCGTTCCTGAACTCCGGACTCGAGATCGTCTTCCTCGACGAACGGCAGGCCGAGGCCAAGCCGGAGACCTACTACTACAAGGATGGTGTCGAGGAGTTCGTGAAGCAGCTCAACAAGAGCAAGGCGGTGCTCCATCCGAAGCCGTTTACGATCCGCAAGGAGTCGAAGATGGAGACCCCCGACAAGGTGGTGGAGATCCACCTGGAGCTGGTGGCCCAGTACAACGATTCCTTCAACGACCAGGTCCTCTGCTACACCAACACCATCCACAACCCGGATGGAGGCACCCACCTTTCCGGATTCCGCAGCTCCCTGACGCGGGCGATCAACCAGTACGCCAAGAACAACAGCCTCCTGAAGGACAAGGATCCCCAGATCACGGGCGACGACGTCCGGGAGGGCCTGACCGCGGTCATCTCGATCAAGCACAGCGATCCGAAGTTCGAGTCCCAGACCAAGGTTAAGCTGATCTCCCCCGAAGTGGACAGCTTCGTGGGTTCGGCAGCCTACGAGGGGCTGATGAACTACTTCGACGACAACCCGCCGACGGCAAAGAAGATCGTCGACAAGGCCCTCAACGCCGCACGAGCCCGGGAGGCCGCCCGGAAGGCACGGGAGGCCGTCCGGAAGACGGCACTGACTGGAGGCGGACTGCCCGGGAAGCTGGCCGACTGCTCGGACCGCGATCCCGCCAACACCGAACTCTACATCGTCGAGGGTGATTCCGCAGGTGGCTCCGCCAAGCAGGGTCGTGACCGGAAGTTCCAGGCCATCCTTCCGCTCCGCGGCAAGCTCATCAACGTGGAGAAGGCCCGCCTCGACAAGGTTCTCCAGAACAACGAAATCCGCACGATGATCACCGCCGTCGGCACCGGCATCGGCACCGGCGAGGGCGAAGGGGCGTTCAACCTCAAGAAACTCCGCTACCACAAGATCATCATCATGACCGACGCGGATGTGGATGGATCCCACATCCGGACGCTGCTCCTGACGTTCTTCTATCGCCAGATGCCCGATCTCATCCAGCAGGGCTACGTCTACATCGCCCAGCCGCCGCTGTATCAGATCGCCCGCAAGAAGCGGGTCGAGTACGTGGACGACGACGCCGCACTGAACCGGATCCTGATCCAGCTCGGCACCGATGAGGTGCGCCTTAAGAACCTGTCGGACGGCAAGGAGCTGCCTCCCAAGCAGCTGGCTGAGATTCTCGAACTGCTCCAGTCCCTCGAGAAGCTGGCGACCTCGATCCAGCGCAAAGGTGGCGACTTCGAGCAGTACATCACGCATCGGGACCCCAAGAGCGGCGAGTTCCCCCGGCATCTCGTCGTCATCCGCGAGGGCAACGACGAGTCGGCGCAGTATTTTGTCTCCGACGAGGCGCTCGGGAAGTTCGCGTCGAAGAACCCGGATCTCGACCTCGGATTCGGACCCAGGACCGAGACCAACGGCGAGGAACCGGTGAAGGAGGAGAAGGCGAAGAAGGAAGGTCCCAGCCGCAGGGCTCGCCATGAGTCCCTCTATGAGAGCCACGCCATCTCCGAGCTCCTTGAGAAGCTCTCCAAGAAAGGTTTCACCGTGGACCACTACTCGGCCCAGGACCACCCCCTGTTCGAACTGCTCGAGGGCGAGGGCGAGAAGCAGCAGGTGCGCCCGCTCTTCTCCATCGGCGAGATTCTCACAGCCATCAAGGAGGTCGGCAAACGCGGCATCGAGATCCGCCGGTTCAAGGGTCTGGGTGAGATGAACCCCGAGCAACTCTTCGAAACCACCATGAACCCGGCGAAGCGGAAGCTGCTCCGCATCGAACTCACCGATGCCGTCGAGACCGAGGAGATGTTCACCAAGCTGATGGGCGACGAAGTCGACCCACGCCGGCAGTTCATCGAGGACAACGCGCTCAACGTCCGCAACCTCGACGTCTGATCCCCAACAACCCCTTTCCGCAGCACGTCCATGGCAGATACCCCTGAACCCCCAATTCCCCCCGCAGCCGGCGGCGCGTACAGCAGCAACGAGAAGCTCGGCAAGATCAACGTCGCCGAGGAGATCAAGAACTCGTTCCTGGACTACTCGATGTCCGTGATCATCTCCCGGGCACTCCCGGACGCCCGGGACGGTCTCAAGCCCTCCCAGCGTCGTACTCTGTACGCGATGCACGAGCTGGGCATCTTCCCGAACAAGAAGCACCTCAAGTGCGCCCGTATCGTCGGCGAGACGATCGGTAAGTTCCATCCCCACGGCGACCAGGCCGTCTACGCCACCCTCGTCCACATGGCCCAGCCGTGGGCCATGCGGGAATGCCTCGTGGATGGCCAGGGCAACTTCGGTTCGGTCGAGGGCGATCCCCCGGCTGCCATGCGGTATACCGAAGCCCGGCTGACCCACCTCGGCGCGGTCCTGATGGAGGACATGGAGCAGGACACCGTCGACTTCGTCCCGAACTACGACGAGTCCATGGTCGAGCCGGTTGTCTTCCCGGCCGCCTTCCCGAACCTTCTGGTCAACGGCGGCACCGGCATCGCGGTCGGCATGGCCACCAACATGCCGCCGCACAACCTCGGCGAGGTCATCGACGGCATCTGCGCGCAGATCGACAACCCGGAGATCACGATCGCGCAGCTGATGAAGCACATCAAGGGACCCGACTTCCCCACAGGCTGCACGCTCTGTGGCACGGATCCCATCAAGTCCTATTTCACAACCGGACGCGGCAGCGTGAAGGTGCGCGGTCGGGTCGGGGTCGAGCAGCTCAAGGGCAACCGGGAACAGCTCGTCATCACCGAGATCCCCTACAACGTCAACCGGGCCACTCTCGTCGAGCGCATCTCCGATCTTGTCAACGAGAAGACCCCGGGGTTCACCGAGATCACCGACATCCGCGACGAGTCCGACGAGAACACACGGGTGGTGATTGAGCTCAAGCGTGATGCCATCCCGAAGGTGGTCATCAACAACCTCTACAAGCAGACCGCCCTCGAGAGCTCGTTCTCCGTCAATGCGCTGGCCATCGACCACGGGCGCCCGAAGACGCTGAACCTCAAGGAGCTGATCAACTGCTACATAGAGCACCGGCGTGAGGTCATCCTGCGCCGCACCCGGTTCCAGCTGAAGAAGGCCGAGGAGCGGGCTGAACTGCTCGAGGGCTACATCTGCGCTCTCAGCAACCTCGACGAGTTCATCCGGATCATCCGCAACTCGAAGAGCCGCGATGAGGCGAAGGTCAAGCTGCTCGCCTTCGAGTGGACCCGGGCCCAGGTCGAACGCTGGGGCATCCTGATCCGCAGCGAGGCGCGCCTGAGCAAATCCGGGCGCTATGCCCTGACCGAACGCCAGGTCGACGCCATCCTCGAGCTCCGCCTCTACCAGCTCACCGGACTCGAGATCGACAAGGTCAAGGGCGAGTACGGCGAACTCATCGAGCGGATCAAGGACCTGCTGGACATCATCGCCCGGGAATCCCGGGTGCTCTCCATCATCAAGAAGGAGCTCAAAGAGATCCGCGACAAGCACGCCAATCCCCGCCGCACCGAGATCGTGCCCGACGAGGGCGAGATGGCCATCGAGGACCTGATCGCCAATGAAGGCGTGATCGTCACGCTGACGCACAACGGCCTGATCAAGCGGACCAACGTCTCGAGCTACCGGGCCCAGCGGCGCGGTGGCAAGGGGGTCATTGGCATGAGCACCCGGGAGGCCGAGAAACCCGAGGATGCCGACTTCATCGAGCATCTCTTCACCTGCTCCACCCATGACTATCTGATGTTCTTCACGAACCTCGGCCGGGTGTATGTCGAGCGGGTCCATGAGATCCCGGACATGGGACGCGCCTCCAAGGGGCGTTCCATCGCCAACATCCTGGAGCTGCGCGGTGGTGAACGGATCCAGACGCTCGTTCGCGTCGAGGCCAAGTATGGCCAGAACAAGGAGGACCTCACCTGGCAGCAACCCAACGAGCTCTTCTTCATCACCCGGCAGGGCACCTCCAAGCGCACCGCCCTCAGTGATTTCCAGAACGTCCGCAAGGGAGGCATCATCGCCATCACCCTCGAGCAGGGAGACGACCTCGTGGATGTGAAGCTCACCACGGGCCAGAATCAGGTGGTCCTGATCACCAAAGAGGGCATGAGCATCCGGTTCGAGGAGGATCAGGTCCGGTCCATGGGACGATCCGCCGCAGGCGTCCGGGGCATCGAGCTCGAGAAGACCGACGAAGTCGTGGCCGCCGCCCTGGTGGTGCCCGGGGCCACGCTTCTGGTGGCTGGCGAGAACGGCATCGGCAAACGGACCGACTTCGAGGAGTACCGGCTCCAGAGCCGCGGAGGCAAGGGCATCATCACGATGAAGACCGGCGACAAGACCGGTCACGTCGTCGGGGCCCTGACCGTCCAGGACAGTGACGAACTGATGCTCATCACTGTCGGCGGACAGATGGTCCGGATCCCGGTCCAAGGCATCCGCGAGGCGGGCCGAAACACGATGGGTGTGAAGCTCATCGACCTCGCCAAGAACGATCGCCTTCAGGCCATCGCCCCCGTCATCTCGGAAAAGGACGACGAGGAGACACCGGGCGAAGAACCACCGAAACCCTGAACTCAACACCCGGGATGAACCGTGCTCGGGATGTCCGGATCACCGGGGTTCGACTCTGGTTCCTGCCCGTCACCACGCGGGTCCCGCTGAAGTTTGGGACCGAGACACTGACATCCGTCACCTGCGCACGGGTCCAAATCCGGGTCGCGCGTCGGGATGGAACGCCCGCCGAGGGGTGGGGGGAGACTCCCTTGAGTGTCCAGTGGGTCTGGCCCAGTGCGACACCCTATGGTCCCCGGCATGAGGCCCTGAAGCTCTTCTGCGAAGTCCTGGCCCATGCCTGGTCGAACCATCCCGACTGGGGACATGCGCTCGAGCTCGGTCACGACTTCACCGAACAGGCCCTGCCCCGACTCCGGGACGATTTCAACCAGAGCCGACTCGGGGCAGGCACCGGGATGGAGCTTCCATGGCTGGCCGCTCTCGTCTGCAGCTCCGCCTTCGACCTGGCCCTGCACGACGCCTATGGCCAGGCGCACGGTGTGCCAACCTGGTCGACCTATACCGGGGAGTTCCTCAACCGTGATCTCGCCGCGTACCTTGAACCGGCCTCGGGATCCAAGGCGGCCTTCCGCGGGCGATTCCCCGCGGAGTTCCAACGCCCGCATCGTGCCGAATCACTCGTCGCCTGGCACTTGGTTGGCGGTCTCGACCCGATCACCCCGGAGGAACTGACGGGGAACGAACCCGACGACGGCGTCCCGGTCCTGCTGGCCGACTGGATCCGCACCGATGGATTGCGGTGCCTCAAGGTGAAGCTCCGGGGAACGGATGCCGAGTGGGATTACCGTCGATTTGTACAGGTGGGCCAGATCGGTGAGCGACTAGGGGTCCAATGGCTCACGGCCGACTTCAACTGCACGGTGCAGGAACCCGACTACGTGGTCGGGTTCCTTGACCGTCTCCGAGACAAGGAACCGCGACTCTTTGGAATGCTCCTCTATGTCGAACAGCCATTCCCGTACGAACTCTCCGAGCATCCCATCGACACCCATGCGGTGAGCGCCCGAAAGCCGTTGTTCCTCGACGAGAGCGCCCATGACTGGAAGCAGATTCGTCTGGGGCGTGAACTGGGTTGGAACGGGGTCGCCTTGAAGACGTGCAAAACCCAGACCGGTGCAATCCTGGCAGCCTGCTGGGCCCAGGCCCATGGCATGACACTGATGGTTCAGGATCTGACCAACCCAATGCTGGCCCAGATCAGCCACTGCCAACTGGCGGCCCACATACCCACAATCATGGGGGTCGAGACCAACTCCATGCAGTTCTATCCAGCGGCAAGTGGGATTGAGGCACAGATTCACCCAGACCTCTACAAGCGCCGTCATGGGCACATCGGACTGGGCTCGGTAACGGGATCCGGCCTGGGATACAGGATACGCGAAATGCCGAGGCGTCTGCCGGATTGAAGG
>CAZZKQ010000153.1:0-7750 GCA_964654875.1 uncultured Verrucomicrobiota bacterium
AGACCGGGATGCGGTGGCCCCACCAGAGCTGACGGCTGATGCACCAGTCCTGGATCCCGTTGAGCCAGTGGTCATAGACCTTGGCCCAGCGGTCCGGGAAGAACCGGAGGTTCCCGTCCGCCACGCAGGCCTTGGCCTCCTGGACGCTGGGGTACTTCAGGAACCACTGTTCGCTCAGGCGGGGTTCGATGGGGACGTCCGCCCGCTCGCTGAAGCCGACATTGTTGGAATAGGGCTCCACCGCCGCGAGGGCTCCAGCAGCCTCGAGGATCTCCGCCGCCTTCTTGCGCCCGACGAAACGGTCCAGACCCGAGAGCTCCGGCCCAGCCTCGGCCGTCAGCCTGCCGTCCGGTGTGAGGAGATCGATGACGGGCAACCCATGGCGCAGGCCGATTTCGTAATCGGCCTTGTCGTGGGCTGGGGTGACCTTCAGAACTCCGGTGCCGAACTCGAAGTCGACATGTTCGTCGGCAATGATCGGGATCCGGCGCAGCTCCTTGGGGGTTTCGACCGGCAAGGCCCGATAGACATGGCAGCCGATCAGATGCTGATAGCGGGGATCCTTCGGGTTCACCGCGACAGCCGTGTCGGCAGGAATGGTCTCGGGGCGGGTGGTTGCAATCGTCAGGAACGTCCCTGGCTTCTCGGCGACCTCGACCCGGAAGTGGTACATGGAGCCCTTCTGCTCCTTCATGATCACCTCCTCGTCCGAGAGGGCGGTCAGCGAGGCCGGACACCAGTTGACCATGCGCTTCCCCCGGTAGATCAGGCCTTTCCGATGCAGGTCGACGAACACCTTCTGGACGCACCGGGAGTATTCCGGATCCATCGTGAACCGGGTGCGGCTCCAGTCGCACGAGGCCCCGAGGGCCCGGAGTTGCTGGAGGATGATGCCGCCATACTTCTCCTTCCACTGCCAGATCCGCTCCACAAGAGCCTCGCGCCCAAGATCATCCCGGTGGCGGATTTCGCCGGCCTTCTTGAGCGTCTTCTCGACAACGTTCTGGGTGGCAATGCCGGCGTGGTCCGTCCCCGGCAGCCAGAGGACTTCCTTGCCGTCCATGCGCGCCTTGCGGGCCAGGATGTCCTGGATCGTGTTGTTGAGCACATGGCCCAGAGTCAGCACCCCTGTGACGTTCGGAGGCGGAATGACGATCGAGTAGGCGGGACGCCGTTCCGAGACACGCCCGGGATCGGCTGTAAAACAGCCCTGGTCCAACCAGAACTGGTACCACTTTGCCTCAACGGACTGCGGCTCATAGGCCTTGGGGATCTCGATCATGGCGCAAAGCACGACCCTAGCCGGCTCCGGCCCGGCGGGGCAACTGGGAGCCTGCCTGTGATATGTCCTTCTCATCCCACGTTCTGCCTGAAACGATTTCCCCGTCACGTTCCCATGAACTCCCCTTTCCTTCGCCTCGCCCTGTCCGCGGCATGCCTCCTGGCCTGCGCCCCATCCACCCTCAGGGCCCATGACGTCCAACCCCATGACTCCAAGGGCGGCCATGCTCAGCCCGCGGAGGTCAAGCCGGTCGCCCTTCCCTACCACATCGAGCGCACCGGCCCGGTGCCCGCGCCGAAGCCCGGGTCCCTGAAACCCGGCACCAAGGTGACCGGCCAAGGCTTCTGGACCTTCTCGGATGCCCCAGGGCTCGTCCCCATCCCGGCCGCAGCGGCTCCCCACGTTGCCGGTGCCCATGGCACGGTGATGTTCGACCCCGCAAAGGATACCGTGTACTGGGGCCTTCGGGGCGTTGGCTTTGTCGCCTTCAGCAACGGACTGACCAAATCCTGGGTCGTTCAAGGCCATCCCGCCCTTGCCAAAGGAAACATCCACGGGGCCGACCTCCTCCAACGCTCAGGCAAGACACCGTTGGTCGTCGCTGCCGACAATGAGGAGGGACAGGTCCACATCACAGACGGCACGTTCCAGAAGGTCGACAGCCTCGGCATCCCGCCCTTCCCCCAGTACGCCGACCGGAAGGGTTTCGCCCCGACGGACGCCACCTTCCTCAACAAGAACGACCTCTGGGTCACCGATGGCTACGGCAAGGCGTACTTCATGCCGGCGACGCTTGCCCCGCTCGCCTACGGCAAGGACATCTACGGAGGCAAGTCGATGTCAGAGACCCCCCATGGGATCACGTACGACCGGGCTCATGGAACCCTCCTCATCTCCGCGCGCGCCGAGGGACGTATCATCACCTGGGATCTCAAGAAAAAGATCTTCCAGGCCATCGACGGTCTCCCCTCCGGGAGCACCGTGTGTGACGTCGACATCTGGGGTGACTACGTCGTGGCTCCCTGTCTGCACGATCACGACAAGACCAAGGCCGGTCCAATCTTCATCGTGAACCTGAAGAAGAAGGCCATCGTCGCCACGCTCCGCCCGAAGGATGACCTCGGCATTGCCGGCGCCCAGAGCATCCACGGCGCCTGCTGGTACTTCACAGGCAAGGGCAAATCCCGGGAGGTCTACATCGTACACACCCCGTGGAATCCCGGTGGCATCGGCGCTCTGAAACTGGTCGGGCCGATCGAGTAGCACCCGCCACCTCATCCGGCGATCACCGGTCCTTGCTGGGAGCCTGCTTCGGACGACGGTCGCGAAGATAGGTGTGGCATCCGACACAGCTCCGTGTCAGTTCCTGATAGGACCGGAGGACAGCCTCGGTGTCCTTCGCCAAGGCCGCCTCACCCAGGGATTCGGAGGCGATCCGGAACCGGGTCGTGAACAACTCATAGTCCGGGGTCTGAAGGGCTGCCCAGCCCCGTTGGGCACTCAGGGTGGTCAACGTCGCTGCATGGGTGTGGATCGACCCGAAATCCGCGAGAGCAATCCCCGCCAGAACCTTCTGTGACGTGGCCAACTTGGCGCGCATCACTGCATCCGTGCCCGGGTCCGGTCCGGCCTGGCCCCTCGATCCCAACATCACTCCCAGAAGTGCCGTCCCGAGGACGAGCCCGATCGTCGTTCTCCAGCTGAATCCATCGCTCTTCATGGCTGGGAGCCTGGATCTCAACTTCGCCCACCGCTCTCCGCGCTTTGGGTAAAGCGGCCCTCTTTTTGGTGGGGATCCATCGGCACCCAACCGCGACCGCTTCAAAAACGTCACGGAATCCCACGTTGCAGGGAGGCTCAGATCTGGAATCTTTCCAGAGGTCGAGGTCCGGGTGGGCATCGACCTGCGGCGGGTGCCGGCGGTGTCTTCCCGTGTGTCATCCCGGCACCCGCCGCTACCCCTTCAATATCCTCCCTGGCCGAGGGCTCCAGTCTTCGACTCTTTCGGAACAGTCCCGGAGGCCTCACGCCGACGGTATTCGTCCAGCATGGCCGCAGTTGCGGTCGCCCCACACCGGGATGCCCCAAGCTGGTGGACCCGGATCAATCCATCCAGATCGCGGACGCCTCCGGCGGCCTTGACCCCCACCTTGGGGGTCACACCGGATCGCATGAGCGCCAGATCCTCGACCGTGGCTCCCTTGTAGCCGTAGGACCCATCGGGTTGCTTCACGAATCCATATCCTGTCGAGGTCTTCACCCAATCGGCACCGGCACGTTCACAGATCTCACAAAGGCGCCGCTTGAGGGAATTCCCATCGAGGCCTCCCCCTCCCTGAGATAGGAAATCGTTCTCGAGGATGACCTTGACCCTGGCCCCATGCCGATGGGCCTCCAGACAGACGATGCGAATTTCCTCCTCGACGTAGTCCCAGTCCCCACTGAGGGCCTTGCCGATGTTGAGGACCATGTCGATCTCCTGTGCCCCATCCCGACAGGCCAGTTCCGTCTCGTGACGCTTCGATTCTGTCGTGGAGCTCCCATGGGGAAACCCGACGACGGCACCGACGAGCACTCCACTCCCCTTCAGCCACTCCACCGCCTGGCGGACCGCGTAGGGCTTGATGCAGACGGAGGCCACTCCATACCGGGCGGCCAAACGGCACCCCTCCTCCAGTTCCCGATCCGTGAGCGTTGGATGCAGCAGCGAATGGTCGATCATCTTCGCCAGCGTTTCGTAGGACAGCTCCATGATGTCCAGACCCTGGGGCAAAGGGACCCCACCGTCCACCGCGCCCAAAACCGTCACCCCGGTTCCCTTCCAAATCCGTTCAGAATCTCAGGGTAAGCTGGAAATAGGTGAAGCTGCTCACGGGTGCAGGACCGGTATTCGCAACGAAACTGCCGGGCAGGAACAACGCATGGACCGCCTCGGCCTCCAGCCAGCGGAAGAACGCGTAGGAAAACCGCATGTCGATCTCCTGGCCGACAAAATCCCCATCCTGACCGGTAGGATCACCCCGGAGTCCACGCACCCAGCGGGCCCTGCTGCTCTCCAGCCAGATCGTCCGGTAGATGAGTTCCGCACGGATCCGACTCGTGGGCTGGACGCTGAAGCGGATGGAAGGGTTGATGAGGTTGTTCCAGATGAAGTAGCCCGTGTACCCATAGAACGCGAAGGTGGCTCCATAGAGGGGATCGAAACTCTGGGTGGTCCCATCGCCGGGCTCCTGATCTCCGCTGGCTGCGTTGACCCAGAGGCCGACACGGGGTTTCCAGGCCGTGTCCCACGCGTACCCAATTTCCCCATGCACGGCCCAGGCAGCAACGGTGTCGCTGCCCCGTACCCCCAATTGCCCCGCCACACTGAGGTCGTAGTCCCAATGGGAGTGATCCCATTGCCCAAAGGCATGGACGCCAAACGTGTGCTGGTTGTCGCTCAGGCTCACACCCGGCCCCGGGGTGCGATCCGTGAGCAGCCAGAAGGGTTCAACCTGGATCCCCGGTGACCCACGACGCCAATACCCGGTCACACCGAAGAGCAGGGAATTGTTGCTGGAGCGGTCAAACCCGTCCGCATCCCGGGTGACCGGTCGCAGGGCAAAGGCGTCCAACTCCCAGGGCCCCTTGTCAGCTCCCAGCCGGAGGCGGACGCCATCGAACGAATTGATCACATTGCGGAACCGGTTCCGCGCGATGAGCCGACGGTCGACCGCATCGAACGTCATCCGGCCCACCATCGCAGTGAGGGGCTGACCGTCGACCACATCCTTCACGTGGAGATCCACATGAGCCTGGAGCAGATCCGTGGAGTTCATGTCGGTCGGGACCACTGCCCGATCCGAGACCGCCCTCTGGCTATCCTGGAACTCCACAGCCAATCGGACCGGATCGATCACATTCTGAACACCCACGTAGACGAGGGTCCGGGAGAAGAACGCATCATCGCTGACCAGTGTGGGCGTCCGGTAGTCCTTCTCCCTCAGTTCGTAGCGGAGGCGTGAATCCACACCCGCATCCAGCCAGCTGAGCCGCTCTCCGCCGGTCCATCCGTAGTCCCGAGCGATCTGATGCCAGAGGCGAGAATATTCCGGGCGGTCCGCTACCCGATTCGCAGCCACGGCCCGGGTTGCGACCGCGGGCAGACTCTCCGATTCCAATGACGCCGCCGAAAGCGATCCGACGAGGGCGAGAGTGACACCGGATACTGGAATGAACCTCGAGAGCATGGACGCTTCCAATCGGTCTGAAACTCAACCTAGAACCCCTGCAAGGCGAAGACGGTCATCGGATCCGGAGACCCAGAAAGCCATGGGGGAGGATGTCGACCTGTCCTCCCGACCGCCGAGCCCACCCCTCGAGCCAGGCACGGTGTCCCTCATGAGTCATCACATAGGCGTCGCCCTGACGACGCCCCATCCACTGTTCTGCGTTCGTGACCGGAACAATCTGCGGGGGCCACGTGGACTCCCGACGGAGCTTGTAGAGGGCGTAGTTGCTGGTGAGTTCATCACCATCCTCCGTGATCAGAACCCCGGTGCGACGCAGGTAGAATGGAAGGCCATTGGGGAAGCACTGGTAGAAGACGAGCTGCGTTTCAGGATTCAGCCGGGGCATTCCAGCCGCGACCGCCTGAGCCGACTTCTGGTCGAAAACACGATGGAAGACACCCCCGCCCAGCAGGATCAGAAGAACCGGGAACAGGGCGAAACCGGCGATGTACCCGATCACCCATCGGCGGGTCAGCCCAACCGTCAGAACACCACCCACAGCCATCAAGAGGATCAGCAGCTGCGGAACAAAGGGTGCGAATTCAGAGGCGTCGAACTTCTTGATCCGCAGAGGTGACCCGAGAATCCCCGACTGGGGAGCTGCCACCATGACGGCCGCCATCAAGACAAGGACAACCCCCAACAGAGCCCAAGCCGCTCCACGAAGCGCCGCGCAGGATCGACTCCCAGGATTCACGAGTGCGCGGTCGAGCACCTGACCCACCAGGATACCAAAGGGAACCGAAACACTGAGGATGTATCCGGGCAGCTTGGATTGGGACAGTGAGAAGAATCCTAGGACCACCACACCCCACAGAAGCAGGAGTCGATTCAGCGGACTGAAGCGGTGATGCTGGCGCGCGACAGTGTAGCCCAGCCAAAGGCCTCCTGGCAGAAGGAGGCTCCACGGGAGGAACGTCGCTGGCATCACCAGGGCGTAGTAGTAGGCCGGGCCCTTGCGGTGGAATTGACTCGTTGTGAACCGCTTGAAGGATTCCTGAACCAGTCCGTAGTCCGGGAAATCCGGGTGGTGCAGGGTCACCCCAAGAAACCACGGGAGAACGACCACCACATAGACCAAGGCATTCAGGGGATGGAATAGTCGCCCAACGGCGGACCATTGCTTGGAGACACCGTGGAATATCGCAAGAACCAGCAGCGGCAGGATGAGCCCAACCGGGCCCTTGATCAGTGTGGCCACCCCGGCACACCCGGCCGCCAACAACAAACCTCGACGCCGGCGTTCCAACGGACCCGTCTCGGCGAGAAAACCGGCAAAGATTGCCCCGGAGACAAATAGGCACAGGGACATGTCGAAGATCACGATCCGGGCCTGGCTGATGAAAAGCGGAGTCGTCACCGTCACCAGTACCGCCAAGGCCGCAGGCCGCGGTCCGTGGAAACGCCGGGTCACTTTCCAGACCATCACCAGCACCGCCACCGCGAAGAGCGCCGACGGCATTCTGGCCCCCACGTGGTTGTCGCCAAAAACAGCCAGCGAGAGAGCCACCGTCCGAAAATAGAAGGCCGGCTTGTCGAGGTATGGCAGCTGGTTATAGGTGGGGACCAGCCACGCTCCCAACTCCTTCATCTCCCGAGCCACCTCAGCATTGCGGCCCTCGTCCGGACTCAGTAGCGGAAGACTCCACATCCGGTGTCCAATCACGATCAGGGTCGCGATCGAGGCCACCAGAAGCCAACCCCAGGCCCAATGCTTGCCGGGAACCCGACGGACACCATCCATGCCTGAGCGTCCTCCAACAGCACCCGCAAGGGCAATCGGAGAAGCGGAGCGGAGGCGTAGAGCGCAGAAGGTGTCGTTCGAGGTTGCCATGGGCGGACGCTTGGCACCCGCGAGACTAGGTTTTTACTCTCGTTGATCTCGTCCCTAGGCACCGCTATCGAAGGGCGTGCCAAGAGAATCCAAATCCGATCGATACAGTCGTTGCGAACGCATCACGCGACTGCTGGAGTCGACCTATCCAGATGCCCACTGCGAGCTCATTTTTTCCAATCCTCTTGAGCTGTTGGTGGCCACAATCCTCTCGGCACAGTGTACCGACAAGCAGGTCAACAAGGTGACCGAGGAGCTCTTCAAGACGTTCCGCACTCCAGCCGACTACGCGGACGCGGACCCCCAGGGATTTGCCGAGGCCATCCGCCGTATAGGGCTCTACAAGAACAAGGCGAAGAACAT
>CAZZKQ010000154.1:0-7694 GCA_964654875.1 uncultured Verrucomicrobiota bacterium
TGGTCTCCGGTGACTGAGGTATGCAACGTGACGGAATTCGTCCACCAATCGGTCCTCCTCCCGGAGGTCATCGAGGCGCTCCGGCCCCGGGACGGGGGACGCTATTTCGACGGATGCTGCGGTGGGGCTGGGCACAGCGCGGCGATATTGGGGGCGAGTGCACCGACGGGTTACCTGTATGCGTGCGACCAGGATGGGGACGCCGTGGCCACAGCCAATGAACGTCTGGCACCCTTTGCAGGTCGGTTCGAGATCCAGCGGAGGAACTTCTCCGAACTGGCGGACTGGATCCCCTCGGCCCGCTGCGACGGAGCGCTCCTCGACCTCGGGGTCAGCTCCCACCAGCTCGAAGTGGGTCCGCGTGGGTTCAGCTTCCAGGTCGACGGACCGCTCGACATGCGGATGGACCGTCGACAGGGACTCACCGCAGCCGATCTCGTCAACGGACTCTCGGAGCGGGAGCTCGCCACGCTATTCTGGGAGCTGGGTGAGGAGCGTGACTCGAGGCGGATCGCCCGCGCCGTGGTCCGGGAACGCGACATGAGACCCATCGAATCCACCCGCCAGCTGGCCGACGCCGTCGAGAGGGTCTGTCCCCGGAACGGACGCCGGATCCATCCGGCCAGCCGGGTGTTCCAGGCGCTCCGGATGCGGACCAACGACGAGCTGGGAGCCCTGCAGCGCGGGCTCCGCTCCGCCACCGACATCCTGGCCCCGGGAGGCCGGCTTGCCATCATCACCTTCCATTCGCTGGAGGACCGGATGGTCCGGGAGTTCATGAGGGCGGAGTGCCGGGACTACGACCTCGTGGAGGGGGCGGATGCCGATCTGCCGCACTATCGGGTCCCGCGGCCCGCGCGGGCCTCTCTGGTCACACGGAAGGCCATCCTGCCGTCGGAGTCGGAGATCCGGAAAAACCCCCGGGCCCGGAGCGCGCAGCTCCGTGTGCTGGAGACGCTCTAGGGAGACATCAGACATGGCAAAGAACCAGAAACGGGCAGCGGTGGAGTTGCGATGGCATCGGCTGGTGGTGGTCGTGGGCCTCGTGGGCCTGATCGGCATGCTCACGGTCGGATACGTCGCCCAGCGCCGCGCCCACGACGCCCTCGGGCAGCAGATCGAGTCCATCGAGCGCGAGATCGGCTGGGTGTCGGAGCGGGTCCGCGAGGCCCGCGACCAGATGGAGCGGTCCCGGCGCAAGGAGGTCCTGGTCGGCCGCGTCCACTCCATGGCCCTCGGGCTGCAGGATGTGACCGCGAGCCAGCGTCTGGTCATCCCGCTGATCCAGGAACCCGTGGCGCCCTTCCGCCCGAATCCTCCGGCCGGTCCCGGCGTCGTCCCTCCGGTCACCATGGTCGCCTCGTCCGACCTCCCGTCCGACCTCCCGGTCGTCCCATCCCGGCATTGAACCGATGATCCGAGCCGCCTCCCATCGCAACCTCTGGCTGCTCACCTGGCTCCTCGTGGCCGGGCTGATGGTCGTGGGGGTGAGGCTGTTCGACGTCCAGGTGATGCATCCCCAGGAACCCACGCCATTCAGCGCCAACGATCCGGACGTGAAGCGGATCCGTCCCGCGCGCCGGGGTGAGATCCGGGATGCCAACGGCACGGTCCTCGTCCAGTCCCAGACCACGGTCGAGATCCGGGCCGACCCCGTCCGCCTGGGTGCCTTTGCGACCGATGTCGCCCGGATCGCCGCGGTGCATCTGCAGCTTCCCGAGGAGGAGCTCGTGGCCCGCTTCAAGCCGGTCTATTTCCAGTCCACCCAGCAGGTGGTCCTGACCAACCGGGGGATCGTCACCACCAAACTGCAGGTCGCCCCGCGTCCCTACCGCAACAATCTGGTGGCGACGAATGTCCCCCCCGAGGTGTGGGATCGCCTGTTCGCCGCCCTGCGCACCAACAAGTTCCATGCGGAGACCGAGCTGGCGGCGCGACGTCGGGCCGTGCTGGACCGGGCCCGGGAGCAGGTGGCGTCCACGCCGGTCTGGAACCTGCCGGCCCGTTGGTCCATCAGCCGCGAGAAGGCCGGTGCCCTCAAGGCCCTCAAGAAGACGTCGAAACTGGTCGAGACCAACGTCACCGAGTGCAAGGCCAACGGGCTGTATCCCGAGTATTTCGAGAAGCGCCGGTATCCGTTCGAGCACATGGCGGCCCATGTCCTGGGGTTCACGACCAACAAATCGGTCGCCTCGCGGTCGCAGCGCCACGTGCCGGTCGAGCTCGGCGGGGCACAGGGGATCGAACAGCGCTTCGACGAGGCCCTAGTGGGCCAGCCGGGTGTGGTGCTGGGCCAGACCGTGGGGGGGCGAGAATATGTCCCGCTGAGGGAGCGCGACATCGCCGCCGTGGACGGGCTGAACGTCCACCTCACGCTCGATGTCCAGATCCAGGAGGCGGTCGAGCGGGCGCTTGACGACGCCGTGGCCCGGCTCAACCCGCTGGCCATCTCGGCGATCGTCGTCCGTCCGCGCACGGGCGACATCCTCGCCCTGGCGAACCGTCCCACCTTCAACCCGAACGACCGGAGCATCCGGCTGATCCGGTCCGGGATGGATCCGCTCTCGGCGTTCAAGAACCGGGCCATCAACGAGCCCTTCGAGCCCGGTTCCACCTTCAAGATCCTGACCTATGCCGCGGTGCTCAACGAGGGGCTGGCCTCGGTCGAGGAGGTCATCAACTGCCATGGCGGGCACTGGACCGTGCCCGGGACGCGGCGCGTGATCCGGGACGACCAGGGGCATCACATCGGCGAGGCGACCGTCGAGAAGGCGTTCGCGCAGTCGAGCAACGTCGGTGCGGTGATGCTCGGGCTCCGAGTGCCGACGAACCGGTTCGTCCAGTACATCCGTGACTTCGGGTTCCTGTCGCGGACCGGCATCGAGTGTGGCGAGCAGTCGGTGGGCTACCGACAGGTTCCGGTGAGGGTGGCACCCGGGGTGACCAATTCCGTGACGCGGCAGTTCATCGCCTACGGCGAGAAGGGCGGCACGATCCCGTCGTGGGATGGATGGACTCCCAGCTCGCTTCCGTTCGGCTACGGGCTCCGGGTGACCCCGCTCCATTCCGTGATGGCGGCCGCCGCCATCGCCAACGACGGCATCCTTCTCCCACCCCGGCTGGTCCGTGAGCTGCGCACGGCGGACGGACGGCTCGTCCGGGAATTCCCCGTGCCCCAGGGGCGGAGGGTGGTGAGCTCGGGGACCGCGAGGAAGATGGTCGGCGTGATGCGGGCGGCGGTCGAGAAGGGGACCGGGGGCCAGGCGGCATTGGCGGAGTTCGAGGTCGCCGGCAAGACCGGGACGGCGAAGAAGTTCGTCAACGGGGGCTATGACGCCTCGCACTACTTCGGCTCCTTCGTCGGTTTCTTCCCCATGGACCATCCCGAGGCCGCAATCATCGTCACCGTCGACGAACCGAAGTCGGAGGGGAAATCGTACTATGGCGGCAAGGCCGCGGCGCCGGTGTTCCGCCAGATCGCCCTGGAGGTCGCCAACGTCCTGAAGCTCATGCCCACGATCCAGACCACCAACTCGGCCGCCCTCCGGGTTTCGGGCCCCAGACCTCTTCCCGCCGTCGTCGCCAACCCCTGAAGCCATGACACACGCCCTGTCGATCCCCTGGACCTTCTACCTGAAGCTGCTGCTCTGCCTGCTCTGTCTGGCGGCCATGTTCTGAGGCTGATGATCCCCGAGGCCTGATGGATCCGAGGTCCCTTCAATTCGTCGTCGACGCCTCTGGCGGCACCCTCGTGGACGGGGTGTCTGACGGGGTGGTGCGGCGTGTTGTGACCGATTCCCGGAACGTGGCGGACGGCGACCTGTTCGTCGCGCTGAAGGGGGACCGCTTTGATGCGCATGAGTTCCTGCCGGGGCTTGTCGGTCGGTCGGGGGTCTCGGCCCTCGTCGGTCGGAGCCATGAGTCCATGACCCTCGCCGGGCTTCCCCGGATCCTGGTGGACGACACGCGACAGGCCTTGGGACGGCTGGCGGCTGCGTATCGAAGCGGGTTCGATCTCCCGGTGGTCTGCGTTGGTGGATCCAACGGCAAGACGACCACGAAGGAGCTGATCGCCTCGGTGGCCGGCTCGAGGCTCCGCATGCTGAAGAGCGAGGCGAGCTTCAACAACGACATCGGGGTGCCGTTGACCCTGCTGTCGTTGGACTCGTCGCACGAGGCCGCGGTGCTCGAGGCCGGCACCAACCATCCGGGCGAGCTGGTGCCGCTGGTGCGGATGATCGCCCCGCGTCTGGGCGTGATCACGAGCATCGGCCGCGAGCATCTGGAGTTCTTCGGGGATCTCGACGGGGTGGTCCGGGAGGAGGGGGCCGTGGGCGAGGCGCTGCCCGGTGCGGCGGATGGCGGGGTGCTGTTCCTCGACGGGGACTCGCCGTTCGCGTCGTCCCTCGCCGCGCGCACGCAGGCTCGCGTCGTCCGGGTTGGGTTCGGCGGGGCCAATGACTGGTCCGCCGAGATCGTCTCCATGGACTGGACATCGACCTCCTTCCGGGTCCGGTGCCCGCACCCGGATTGGTCCGGGTCGTTCTCGATGAATTTGCCAGGCCGTCATTCGGTGCCCAACGCGCTCTATGCACTGGCGGTGTCGTGCGAGTTGGGGGTGGAACCCGCCGCCGCCCGCGACGGCCTGGCTGCCTTTCGTCCGGCGTCCCGTCGCCTCGCATGTCGCGAGGTGGCGGGCGTCCGGATCCTGGACGACTCCTACAACGCCAATGCGGACTCGATGCTGGCGGCGCTGAACACCTTCGCGCAGCTCCCGTGTTCGGGACGACGGTGGGCGGTGCTGGGCGACATGGCGGAGCTGGGGGAGGCGACCGAGGAGGCCCATCGCGAGGTGGGTCTCGCCGCCGCCCGGCTCGGCATCGGTCCGATCGTGGCGATCGGACGCCGCTCCGGCATCACCGTGGCGGCCTCGGGACGGGAGGCGGACCGGGCCTTCGACGACGTCGACTCCGCAACACGGCTTCTCCTGGGTGAGCTCCGCTCGGGCGACGCCCTCCTGGTGAAGGCCTCCCGCTCCAGCGCCCTCGACCGGGTGGTCGATCGTCTGGTCCGGGAACTTCGACCCTGCGGGGCAACCGGGCAGGGAGGGCTGAACTGACATGCTGTACCACCTTTCCGAGATGTTGCCGCAGGCCCCTTGGACGGTGTTCCAATACATCACCTTCCGCAGCGCCGGGGCGGCCCTCACGGCCCTCCTCCTCAGCATGGTCCTCGGCCCGCAGGTCATCGACTGGCTGCGCGGGCTCCGATTCCGGCAGGAGTATCGTCCGAAGGATGTCGGCGCGAAGGATGCGACGGCCGGTGCGGCGGACCTCGCCAAGCGGGGGACTCCGACGATGGGTGGAATCCTGATCGTGCTGGTCCTGGACCTCACGGTGCTCCTCTGGGCCCGGTGGAATCCACTGGTCCTGGTCACGGTGCTGTCCCTGATCGTCCTCGCGGGCCTCGGGTTCTATGACGACTGGCTCAAGGTCACGCGTCAGAACAGCGAGGGAACCTCGTCCCGGATGAAGATGGTCGTGCAGGTCGCCCTCGGTGCGGCGATCAGCGTCTACCTGTGGCGTCTCCCGTCCACCCAGCCCCTGATCACGGAGATCCAGGTGCCGTTCCTCAAGAACCCCATCCTCACGGGCGTCCCATTGGTCGGCCTGATCCTCTCGGTGTTGGCGATCGTGGGCAGTTCAAATGCCGTGAACCTGACGGACGGGATGGATGGATTGGCGATCGGATGCACGCTCATCACGAGCCTGGTGTTCCTGATCATGACCTATGTGGCGGGCAACAAGATCTTTGCCGCCTACCTTCTGATCCCGCATGTCACGGGAGCCGGTGAACTGACGGTGGTGTGCGCGGCGCTGATCGGGGCGAGCCTGGGTTTCCTCTGGTTCAACTGCCATCCTGCGGAGGTGTTCATGGGGGACACCGGATCGCTCGCGATCGGCGGGGCGCTCGGGATCATGGCAGTGCTCATCCACCAGCCGTTCATCCTGCTGATCGCGGGTGGGGTGTTCGTTGCGGAAGCGGTCAGCGTCATGCTCCAGGTCGGCTGGTTCAAATACACCCGCCGCACCCGGGGTCAGGGGGAGCGTCTGTTCCTCATGTCCCCGCTCCACCACCACTTCCGGAAGCGGGGGTGGCCTGAGTCCAAGATCGTCACGCGGTTCTACATCGTGGCCGTGTTCTGCGCCGTCGCTGCGTTGGGCACCCTCAAGATCCGTTAACGTCAACATGCCGCACCCCATTCCAGAGCCCTCGACCGGTCCCGCTGCCCGTCCGGGTCGGCGATGCCCCGACCGGTTGTGGGGTTCGGTCCACTCCCCACTTGCGGTGGTGCAGGGCTTCCGTTTAATGGGACCCGCGAGAGGGGTGACGAGCATGCCCTTCGCGAAGGGAATCCAAGGAGGATCCTGTCGGTGGCACGTTCCGGCCGTCCGGGCTCGGGACAAGGGGATCGGTTCCAGTGGGAACCGGTCCTCTCCGTTTCCGGCGTCCCGTCTCAATTTCCCGGGGTGGAGAGGAGGCCCAAGGCCTTCCTCTCCGTCCCGGAAACACCTCGATTCAAACCAACGCGTGTCCCTAGCAGACGTTTCCATTCCATGAGCACTCCCAATCCATTGATTCCTCAGGGCTCCCTCCTGGAGCAGCAGGCCCGAAGCAGATCCACGTTCCAGATGGCGGCCTTCATCGTCGCCCTCCACGTCGTGGTGCTGGGTGGCTTCCTGTTCCTCGGCTGCAAGAAGGAGGAGAACCAGGCCCAGACGCCTTCGCCGACCGACACCCTTGCGACCCCGCCGCCGGTGGTGACGGATACGAATGCCCCCGCCTTTGCCGACGCGGGATCGACGAATGCGCCGGTCGTGCCGCCGCCGGTCGAGCCTGTGACGAACACGAACGTTCCAGGCAATGTCCCGCCGCCGGTAGACCCGATGACGACCCCCTCCACGACCCCGCCGCCGATCGCCCCGGTGACGCCTCCACCCGCCTCGGGTTCCGAGTATGTCGTCCAGAAGGGCGACTCCGGATTCATCATCGCGAAGAAGAACGGGGTGACCCTCAAGCAGCTCCAGGACGCCAACCCGGGCAAGAACCTCGCGAAGCTCTCCATCGGTGCGAAGCTCGTCCTTCCGGCCGGGGCCGGCGATGCGGCTCCGGTGGAGACGAAGCCGGCACCGTCGGGGCGCGAATCGGGCAAGGCCGCTCCGTCGAAGGGTGGCGAGACCTACACGGTCAAGGGGGGTGACAACCTCGGCCGGCTCGCCAAGAAGTTCGGCGTCAGCGTCAAGGCGATCCGCGACGCGAATGGTCTTCAGGGTAGCGACATCCGGGTCGGTCAGAAGCTGAAGATCCCGTCGAAGTCAGGCGCACCCGCCGCGGCATCGTCCGGCCCCGCTCCGGCCCTGACTCCGGAAGCCGCTCCGGTCCCCGCTCCCGCTCCGGCCGCGCTGCCGGTCGTGACCCCTGCGGTCCCCGCACCGGTCACACCGCCCGCCCCGAGGTGATCGGACGACGCCCCAGGAGACACTCCGCCTTCCATGAACCGGACGATCACCCTGCTCCTGTTGGCAGTGGCCTCGCTCGTGGCCCTGGGAGTGGCCACGCTGGCGAGCATCACCATGTCGCGGGCGACAGCCGGTGCCGACCTGGTCCATCCGTGGCTGCTCAAGCAGGCGATG
>CAZZKQ010000155.1:0-7654 GCA_964654875.1 uncultured Verrucomicrobiota bacterium
AGGGTGAGACCTATCACGTCTGCACCAGCCTCCACGAGAAGCCGCGCCGCATCCCCCCGGAATTGAAACAGGCGCTGGGGCATTGAGCTCAGCCCCAGCTCGCCCCTCGACACCCCATTTGCAGCACCCAGATTCCACTCGAGACGTTCCCTCATTATGAAACTCCTGCCGCTTCTCCTGCTCGCGGTCCTGTCCCTCCGGGCCGACTCCACCAAGGATGCCACCCTCCGCGGAGGCGGTGCCTCCGGACAGGCCCCTTCCCCGGGCAAGCCCTCCGCCCCACCGCCCGCAACCGCAGGCGCCGGCCACCGGTTTGTCGTCCGCAATGGGGAGGTCGAGGTGCCGGTCGTCGTGGTCCGGGGCACGCCCTACGAGATGGGACGCCAGCTGGGACAGCTGATGCGGCCCGAGATCGCCCGTCTCGCCCCCGCCGCGGTCGCCGGCTTCAAGCAGGAGCTGAAGGTCGACGACGCCACGCTCGACCTCGCCTGGGCCACCACCGCCGGCTACACCGATTCCCGGGTGCTCCAGCAGCTGGTCGGACTCGCCGAAGGGAGCGGACAGCCCGTCCGCCTGCTCCAGCACGTCCACTGCCTGCCGCTTCTGATGCCCTACTCGTGCAGCAGCATCGCTGCCTGGGGCAAGGCCACCGAGGACGGACATCTCTACCAGACGCGGAACCTCGACTGGTCCCTCCGCGCCGGCGCCCATGAATTCCCGGTGATCGTCGTCTATCTGCCGTCCGACGGCCTCCCCCATGCCACACCGTCCTTCGCCGGATTCATCGGAGCCCACTGCGGCATGAATGCCGCCGGGGTGGTCCTGTCGGAGATCGGTGACGCCTCCGCCAAGGAGATGCCCTACAACCTCCACGCCCCACACTTCACCGCGTGGTTCCGGACCCTGCTCTACGATGCTGATACACTGTCAGAGACCCTCGATCTCTTCCGCCACATCCCACCGACCAAGCGGTACCACTTTGTCTTCGGCGACGGCAGGACCGATCATCGATCCGTGAAGATCCGCGCGGCGACGGGCGGTGGCCTGGCCCGACCGGAGATCGACATCTGGAAGGACAACGATCCGTCGGACGAGGTCGCCCCAAAGGTCCTGTCATGTGCCGTCTACCACGACGAGGAACGGGGGGTGTTCCCCGCCCTGAGTGCCGGACTGGGCAGGCTCAACGGCGAGAAGATGATCGCGCTGGCCAACAGCATCCCGATCAAGGGCGGCAACGTGATGAACGCGGTCTTCGATGCCACCGGTCTGCGCCTCTGGGTCAGCTATGCCGGGGGGGATCGTGAGGCGTACCAGCGGCCCTATGTCTTCCTCGATCTCGCCAAGCTCGACGCGGATGGAGACAAGAAGCCGGATTTCGCGAAGCGGCCCTGAGGGCGCCCACAGGCGGCGGATTCCGCCTCGCGGATCAGACTCCGGGGTTCCCTTCCCGGGCCGCGACCCGGTAGGGTCCCGACCATGATCCCCCGCCCCGATCCGATCGTCCGCCCCCTCGTCGACCTGTCCCTCAGCCGTCGGACCTTCCTGGCCGCCACGGCAGCCGCGCTGCCGCTCACACTGCTCGGCGACACCGCGAAGTCGACGACTCCGGACTCGGAGACCCTCGCCGCACAGCTGCACGGCTCGCTTGACGACGCCCAGCGTCGGGTGATCTGCCGGGACTTCGACGACCCGCTCCGACAGAAGGTCGACAACAACTGGATGATCACCGGCCGTTCGGTCCGGGACGTCCTGAAGCCTGACCAGCAGGACCTCGTCCGACAGATCTTCCGTTCCCTGCATCACCCCGAGCATGCCGACGCCATGATGCGTCAGATGGTGGAGGACTCGGAGGGCAAGGGCTTCGAGGCCGGCACGTCGGTGGCCCTCTTCGGCCGACCCGGCACCGGGGCGTTTGAGCTGGTGCTGACCGGTCGGCACTGCACGCGGCGTTGCGATGGCGACTCCGTGAAGGGGGCGGCGTTCGGTGGACCGATCTTCTATGGGCACCAGTCGGGCCCCAACGACGAGGAACCCGCTAACCATCCAGGCAACGTCTTCTGGTACCAGGCCCGTCGGGTGAACGAGCTGTTCCAGGCGCTCGACGGCCGCCAGCGGTCCACGGCCCTCATCGAGGGCCGCAGCCGACCCGAACGCGGCGCCGAGACGGTCCGCCTGACCGGCCGGCGCGAGGGCCTTGCGGGCCTGCCGGCATCCGAGATGAGCCGCGACCAACGCCAGCTGATGCGGGAGGTGATGAAGGATCTGCTCAAGCCGTTCCGACGCGTCGACGCCGAGGAGTCGATGCGGCTCGTCGAGTCCCAGGGACTGGAGAACCTGAGCGTCGCCTACTTCAAGCAGCAGGACCTCGGCGGGGACGGCGTCTGGGACGTCTGGCAGATCGAGGGCCCGCAGATGCTCTGGTACTTCCGCGGCGACCCCCACGTGCACTGCTGGGTGCACATCCGCGACGCCAAGGCATGAGACGCCTTCGAAACCCACGCGCGGCCGGGTGTAGACGGGGCAACAGACGGGCTGAGTGACCGAGACGGTGCCCTGCTTTGGGCACACCACCGGATCACGGCACGGGGGGCCGGGGAGGCCCGACATAGGGCTTCGCCCCAAGCTCCCGGTTCTGGGTGGGACCCGACTGCAGCAATGCCGGATCCTGGGTCGTCGGGGCCCCTATGAACCCGTGGTATCGCCCCATCCAATACGCCAACAGCCAGGCCCCGGGCTCGACCACATCCCTGCCACCTGCCCCGCCGTCTGCCTGCATCACCCAGTGGTCCCAGCGCAGCGGTTCGGTTTCCCGTGGCGGAAAGGTGCGTGTCCCGCCCTTCAACGCGACATAGCCCTGGGGCGTGCGGAGATCCGTCCGGTGCGAGTTCTGGTACGACCACACCCGGAGATCCAGCGGCCAGCCCCGGAGGTGATCCACCGACGCCTCCGGATCCACCTCGTTCCCGGTGAGCGCCGCATAGAGATGGTTGAACCAGGGATTCTGCTCCACGCGCACCACCTCGTAGCCCCGTTCGTAGGCCCGACGATAGACGGCATGGAGATCCGGATCCGTCTCCAGTCTCAACAGGTTCCAGAGACTCCAGAACGACAGCTCGTCGAGGAAGTGCAGGACGCTTTCGGGCGGGAAGGTGTTCCGGGCGCGGAGCGTGTAGCCCGGATAGCCAAGGTCGACCAACTGCCGGTAGGCCTCCGCGAACCGGGCCTCCCCGGTCACGACCGCCGCCGTCTTCATGAACGACAACAGCTCCTGGGCCTGCAGCCCGCGGTCGTACTTGCCCTCGTCGGTCAGGAAATACTCCGGATCCCACCGGCCCCATCGGGTCGGCTTGCCATCGAGATCCACCAGCTGCCAGCGATGGCGGATCAGGTGGTCCGCCACCCGTGCGATGTAGCCGCGGGCCTGGACCCCCTCGTCCCCCTCGGCGACGAGATCGAGGAAGAGGCTGAATGCATAGAAGTGCGAGCATAGCTCGTCGGAGGAGGTGTCGCCCTTCCACTCGAACCGCCCATCGGCGGTGTCGTGCCATTCCGCGGCATAGCCGCCCGACCCGTGTCCTGCCTGGTGGCCCCGTTCGCCCTTGGCCCAGACGGAGCGGGCCGGGAACCCCGGGATGCCGGTCATGGCCTCAAGCCATCGGATCGCATGGAACGTGTTCGTCGCCTCCCGACGCGCGGCCGGATCCCCGGTCACCGCATACCGGTAGCACTGGGCCGCCAGATAGTTTCCGGAGTAGCCGCCATCGTTGTCGCTCACCTCGCGGACGAACTCGTTGAGGCTCGGTTCCCACTCCAGCTTGTGGACGAATCCCAGACGCTTCTGTCCCCACTCCTCGAGATGGCGCTCATAGTACGCCGCCTTCCTCGCCAGCGTGTAGGGCTCGAACCGGATCAGGCCCAGTCCCGCCTCGGTCGCAAGACACACGGTGCGGTCGTGCACGGCGATGGCCTGGACCCGTTCGCCCGGGACCCAACGGCGTCCGGCGAAGTAGTCGAACCGCCCGCCATGGCTCCGGATTGCACCGCGGGAGGTGCCGATCCAGAGGTCCCCGTCGAATCCCGGCGCGAGGCAGAGCACATCCTCGAATGGCAGTCCCTGTTCCCCGCGAAGCGATGTCAGCGACATCCCGCGCAGCAGCCCCAGGCCGCGATCGGTCCCGAGGTACAACGTCGGCCCCAGGCCCAGCGCATCGCGGACCTGTGTCGACGGGGGACCACCCCAGTCCCAGCCCTGGTCGGATGCCCAGGTGTAGGCATCCAGTCCACCAAAGACACCGCCCGAGAAGGGCGCGATCCGCCCGGGTCCGACGACATGCAGCATCTCCGCATGGGGCACGACCCTCTGGATGTCGAAGCGTGCACGGTTGGTGGAGAGGAGCTCTGCGGCATCTCCCCGGATCCGCCACAGCTGGCGGCCTGCAGCCGCCACGGGTTCACCCCGGAAGGAGGTCACATCCCTCACAGCGGGAAGCGGGACCCGGATCCAGCCCTCGCCGACGGTCCGATACAGGGCACCGTCCGACACAGCCCAGAGGGTGTTCCCCAGCACGACAAGCCGGCGAACGGGCGGCAGGTTGCCCGCCACAGGTACAAGCGACGTGCCTTCGAGTCGCCACAGCCCCTTGGCGGTGGCCAACCAGAAGTTTCCACGGAAGCCGGCCACCGCGACCACCGGGTCGGGCACCGCGACGGTCCAGCCGACCTCCTGGAGATAGGGCGTGTCCGGGATCGGATTCCGGCCCTGAAACGTGCCCGGAATGCGTCGCGGCTCCGCGACCGGTGCCGTGAGGAGACTCAGGAACGCAACGCCCAGAAGGATGGTTCGAAGCGGTCGGATCATGGCCGGCAGGATACCGACCGAGACATCGCGGTCACCCGTCGAGTTGGCAGCACCTCACTTTGGCCGACCCCACTGGCGCAGTCCGATGCCGACCCCAATCCCGGCCAGGCTCGCCAGCGCCGGGACGCTCCCCTGTCCGACCTGGACCAATGCCACCCCCGGACAGGCACCGGTCAGGGCCCAGCCGACCCCGAACAGCACCGCACCCGGAACCAGTCCCCGATGGAAGACCCCGCCGGGCAACGCCAACCCCTTCCCAACCGTCATGAAAACCAGCACCAACACGTTCACGGCCAGCAGGAATGCGGAGAACAACCTCAGGTCGCTGAAGGTCAGCATCCGATGCAGCTCTCCGTAGTCGGTGAATCCCAGCCGTCCCACCACGAACCCCAGGAGCAGTCCCGGCACCGCCGATCGCACGAGCAGGCTGCTCATCGGAGGATCCTCTCCAGCAGGAGCGACGTCAGGATCGCCACCCCGAAGAAGGTGCCCGTCGCCACCAGGCTTGGGATCTGGAGCCGACCACATCCGCTGAGACCGTGACCCGAGGTGCAGCCCCCGGACCACCGGGTACCGAACCCGACCAGAATCCCGCCGCCGAACAGCACCGCCACCGCAGCCCAACCGTCCCCGAAGAACCGGTGGAACTCCGGGCCCATGCGGAGATGCCCCCAGCCCTGCCCCCCGACCCAGCCGGCCAAGGCGCCGCCCACCATCATGGACACGACGAACACCAGCGAGGGCAGGCGCCCGGGCGGTGGGGATCCCGAGCCAAAGCAGGCGGAGCCGGGAGTCGGGGCCTCTCCCGAGGGCGCGGTGCCTTGGTCCAACCCGACCGCTGTCCCACGGATCTTCGATGGCCCTGCCCCGAGGATCGAGCGTTCGAGGAGTCCGGAGACGCCCAGAGGGACACCGCGAAGCCACGCGTAGAGGGCCGCCGTTCCTGCGAGACCCAATCCGCCAAGCCACCACGGCCAGTAGGGTGTTTGCATGGAAAGCAGCCTACGGGAGCCCGGGGCGGAACCTCCAGCATCCAGTCCGGGAGCAGGCCTCGCGGGGCAGGACGGTTGCGTCCTGACCGATCCCGGACACTATCGCCCCCGAAATGCCCGAGATTCCCTCCCCGATTTCTTCTTCCCGTGCCCTTGCCGCCACACTCCTGCTGGCCGCCCCCATCCTTGTTTCGGCCCAGCAACCCGCATGGGCGGTCTCGAACACCGGAGGCCGGCCCCCGATCGCGTCCCGGATCTTCAGCGAGTACGTCTCGACCTCATCCCTTGGCGGGAATGGAGCTGAGGCGGGGTTCTATCAGGTGGGACTCCAGGCCCAGGTGCCGTTCCCGATCCACGGCCCGCTGAGCGGCAGTCTCGGACTTGGCGCGGAGAATCGGGGCTACGATTTCCGCAACCTCGACAGCCTCCACCCCGGGATCCAATCCCCGCTCAACCAGGTGGTCGCCACCCGTGTGGCGCCAGGACTCAGCTATCGCATCGACGACGCCTGGCGGCTCTTCGCCGGCGCTTCGTGGCTGACGAGCGGTGGCGTCGGCACCTCGATCCGATCCGCCACGATGTGGGGTGGCGCCGCAGGAGTGATCTACCAGTGGACCCCGGAGTTCCGCCTCGCTGTCGGCGTCACCGGCGCCCAACGCCTCGGCGAAGCCTTCCTGGTCGTCCCGCTGCTCGGCTTCAACTGGCAGATCAACCCGGATTGGAACCTGGTGGGCGGCAACGTGGCGGATGCGATCAATGGCCCGACGCTTGGCGTCCAGCTGGGGCGTCAGCTGACCGAACGTTGGAGCGTCTTCGGACTTGGAGGCTTCGTGGACACCTTCACCCGGTTCGCACCCGACTCCACAATCCCCGACGGATCGCTCCGCAACCGGGCCGCCTCGGTCCAGGTCGGCACCGAGTGCCGGCTCGACGACACGTTCACGGTCCGGCTTTCAGCGGGTGCCCGCATCTTCCAGCAATACACGTTCCGAAACGCCTCCGGCAGCCAGCTCGCCTCGGCCGGTGCCGACACCTCGGCCGTGGTGGCATTGTCCGTGCGGGCGGCATTCTGACACCGGGTCACGTCTTGCCTCACCCCCTCGACTCCCTAGCATCCAGCCACGTTTCGTGAGGCATCTTCCAGTCATCCTCGGGGCCATCGCCCTGCTCCTGCTCCTCGGCCTGGGTCATGCCCAGTCGCCCGCTGGCTCAACCCCCGCGTCCGGATTCTCATTCCCCTACAAGAAGGCCGGAAAGACCGTGGCCCTCTTCACCGGCTCCGAGCACAAGCCGTTGTCCGTCACCGTCGTCAGGGTGAAGGACTTCCGCCTCGAGACCTACACGTCCGAGGGCGTGCCCAACCTCCAGGGAGCCGCCCCGGAATGTGTCCTGGACCTCTCCACACGCCAGATCACCTCGGAGGGCCCGGTGTCGATCACCCAGGCCGGCGGGGCCTTCACGCTGAGCGGGGTCGGATTCCAGTGGGACCAGGAGGCCGAGCGCCTCGTCCTCTCCAACCGCGTCCACGCCACCTTCCGACTCTCCACCCGATCCTCCTCCCTGCTGAGCCGCCCATGACCGCCGCCCGTTTCCCCCTCATCGCCCTCCTCGCCCTCACTCTCCCTCTCACCGCCGCCGAGCAGTCCATTGGCGAGGGCACACTGGACGCCGACCAGGGCGCGCTCGATCTCCGGGAGGGGTTCTACCACTTCTCCGGCAATGTGAGGTTCCGGTATCCGGGTGGCATGGATCTCGACTGCGAGGATCTCCGGATCCGACTCCTTTAAGGCACCGACCAGATCGA
>CAZZKQ010000156.1:0-7653 GCA_964654875.1 uncultured Verrucomicrobiota bacterium
AGGCTCCGAGGGTTCCGATGTATTCCCAGATGGGTGAGTTCGTCATTCCCTTCGCGACGCGCTCCATGGCCTTGGTGAGTGGGATCCCAGCCGAGATGTCCGGCGTGGGTCCCTGCCAGTAGCCGCCTCCGGTCAGTTCCACCCGCTGCCCCTCCTTGTTGCGCCACCCCTCGGTGGGAGCCAGGAAATCCTGGTAGTCGTTGGAATACATCACCCAGGCGAGGGCCAGCTGCTTCTGGTTGTTGGCACAGGCGGCACCGGTGGCCTTCAGCTTGGCCTTGCCGAGGGCGGGCAGAAGCATGCCGGCGAGGATGGCGATGATGGCGATCACCACCAGCAGCTCGATGAGGGTGAATCCTGCGCGAGGAGAGCGCCCTGGGGACGGAACGAGGATCATGGGAAGACGCTAGCAAGGGATTCCGGACAGGGCCAGAAACCAATTGGGGTTCCCACGCGCACCGGGACCCGCAAGAGACCTTTCGCCAGCGGCCATTCCGGTGTTCCCTCACGGCGTCATGTCGAGGGACACCATCCGCGTCGTCGGGGCACGGCAGCACAACCTGAGGAACCTGACCGTGTCGATCCCCCGGGACCGGCTCGTCGTGCTCACCGGCCCCAGCGGCTCCGGCAAGTCGTCCCTGGCGTTCGACACCCTCTTCGCCGAAGGACAGCGCAAGTACGTCGAGTCCCTGTCCGTCTACGCCCGGCAGTTCCTCGACCAGATGGAGAAGCCCGATGTCGAACACATCGAGGGTCTGTCCCCGGCGATCGCGATCGAGCAACGGAGCAGCACCGCGAACCCCCGCTCGACCATCGCGACCACCACCGAGATCTACGACTACCTGCGGCTGCTGTACGCCCACATCGGGCAGCCCCACGATCCCGAGACCGGCCTGCCGATGACCCGCCGGACCACCCCGCAGATCGTCGACACGATCCTCGCACTCCCTCCGCAGACCCGCCTGATGCTGCTCGCCCCCCTCGTGACCGACCAGAAGGGGGAGTTCCGCGATGTCCTTGAGCGCCTCAGCCGGGAGGGGTTCGTCCGGGCCCGGGTGGACGGACAGATCGTCGAGCTGGTGGCCAACAAGCCCGTGCGACTCGACTCCCAGGCTCAACACACCATCGAGGTGGTGGTCGATCGGCTCGTGGTCGCCGAGGGGATCCGCACCCGTCTGGTCGACTCCGTGGAGACGGCGCTGAAATGGGGCAACGGCCACCTGCTCACCCTGCACCAGCAGGGAGCCGGAGGGGGGGGCGGAACCGTCGCCGGAGCGGCGGTCTGGACCGAGACACGGCACTCGAACCACCTCTTCTCGCCCACGACCGGGCGGACCTATGAGCCACCGACACCCCAGCATTTCTCCTTCAACTCCCCCCGTGGTGCCTGTCCCGTGTGTCACGGACTCGGACAGAAGCGGGTCTTCGACGCGACCCTGATCGTTCCCGATGACACCGTGTCGCTGGAGTCCGGCGCCGTGCACCCGTATCGGCGCCTGGGTGGCAAGCGGATGGTGACCTACTTCAAGGCCCTGCTGAAGGGCATGGCCAGCCACTGGAAGGTGCCGCTGGACCGCCCCTGGAAGACGCTTCCCGAGGAGTTCCACCGGAAGCTGCTGCACGGGACGGGCGACGAGGAGGTCGAGTTCTGGTTCATGCACGGCGGGACACCCCGGAAGACGGTCAAGGCCTTCGAAGGGGTGCTGCCCCACCTCGAACGCCTCTACGCCGAGAGCGAGAGCGAGTTCACGCGGAACCGGCTCAAGGCCTACATGACGCTCGCCCCGTGCGATGCCTGCGGGGGGAGGCGCCTCCGGCCCGAGCTGCTCGCCATCACCCTGCCCCTCGATCCCGTCCCGGGAACCTCACCGCGCCCGTCCGGGGGTGACACCCGGAACCCCGCGATCCCCGGGCTCCACATCGCCGGGTTCTGCGGGCTCTCGGTGGAACAGGCCGACGAATTCCTCGCCCGCCTGCCGCTCAACGAGCTTCAACGGCAGATTGCCGGTGAACCCGTCGGGGAGATCCGGAAACGGCTCGGCTTCCTGCGCAAGGTCGGACTCGGCTACCTGACCCTCGACCGGGAATCCGGCACGCTGTCGGGCGGGGAGGCCCAGCGGATCCGTCTGGCGACCCAGATCGGCGCAGGGCTCATGGGCGTGCTGTACATCCTCGACGAACCCAGCATCGGACTGCATCAGCGGGACAACGAACGCCTCCTGGAGACGCTGCGCCATCTCAGGGACCTCGGGAACTCCGTCGTCGTGGTGGAACACGACGAGGACACCATCCGCGCGGCGGACCATCTCATCGATCTGGGGCCGGGGGCCGGCATCCATGGCGGTGAGATCGTCGCCCAGGGGACCCCCGAGGAGGTGGCCCGGGATTCCCGCAGCCTCACCGGTCGATACCTCCGGGGTGACCTGCAGATCGAGGTCCCCTCGAAACGGATCCGTCCCAATCCCGACAAGCCGTGGCTGGAGATCCTCGGCTGCCATGAGAACAACCTCCGGGACCTCGATGTCCGGATTCCCTTCGGGACACTGACCTGCATCACCGGAGTGAGCGGCAGCGGCAAGTCGACCCTCGTGGACGACATCCTCCGTCGTGCCCTCTTCCGGCAGTGGTATGGGTCGAAGGAGCGGCCAGGACTCCACCGCGAGATCCGGGGCACGGAATACCTCGAGAAATGTGTCGTGATCGACCAGACCCCGATCGGACGCACGCCGCGAAGCAACCCGGCGACCTACACCGGGATGTTCAACGAGATCCGGAGCCTCTTCGCGCAGCTGCCCTCGGCCCGGGTCAGGGGCTACGACGCCGGACGGTTCAGCTTCAATGTCCGGGGCGGCCGCTGCGAGAAGTGCGAGGGTGACGGGGCCCTGCAGATCGAGATGCACTTCCTGCCGCCGGTCTATGTGACCTGCGACGTCTGTGCCGGGAAGCGGTACAACCGCGACACCCTCGAGATCACGTACAAGGGACTCAACATCGCTGACGTCCTCAACCTGACCGTGGATGAGGCGGTCTCCTTCTTCCGGGCCGTCCCCAAGCTCCACGACCCGGCCCTGACCCTCGCCGAGGTCGGTCTCGGCTACCTCCGTCTGGGACAGTCGGGCAACACGCTCAGCGGTGGCGAGGCCCAGCGGCTCAAGCTGGCCGCGGAACTCTCCCGGAAACACACGGGGCGGACCCTGTACCTGCTCGACGAACCCACGACCGGCCTCCACATGCACGACATCGCCAAGCTGCTGGAGGTCCTGTTCAAGCTCCGGAACGCGGGGAACACCCTCGTGGTCATCGAACACAACCTCGATGTCATCAAGACCGCGGACTGGGTGATCGACCTGGGTCCCGAGGGAGGATCCGGAGGAGGACGCATCCTGGCCGAGGGCCCTCCGGAGACGGTTGCCGCATGCCCCGACAGCCACACCGGACGCTTCCTCGGACGTCATCTGACCCCGAGCGTCGCCGCATGAAACCGAGAGTCGGTTGACCCCCGGAGCACTCGACCATACTGTCCCAATGCCCATGGCGGCCCCCATTCCAGTCGCAGCAGAGTTCGTCCTGAAGACCCGGGCACCCGAGGTGTCCTGGGACGAGGTGCTCACCCCGGCGAGACCCTTCCTCGAGCAGGTCTCACGACGTCTGGAGACCCAGGTGGAGGGATTCGAGCCGGAGATCTCCGGACAGGCCCGCTATGCCCTCGACAACCGCGGCAAGCAGCTCCGTCCGGCCTTCGTGGGACTCTGCGCGGGAAGCGTCGGCACCCTTGTCGAGGACCACATCACGATCGCCGTCCTGCTGGAGATGATCCACCTGGCCACGCTGGTCCACGACGACATCATGGACGGGGCATCGGTCCGGCGGGGTCGGCCCACGGTCGGCGCCCGTTGGGGCAACCACGTCGCGGTGCTCCTCGGGGACTGCCTGTTCGCCCATGCGATGCGCGTCGCGGCGGGACTCCAGAGCACCGACATCGCCAAGGCGCTTGCGGAGGCCTCCAACGCGGTCTGCACCGGGGAGATTCTCCAGACCAACCGTCGGCGCCGCTGGGATCTCCCCCGGTCCGAGTATCTCCGGATGGTGGAGATGAAGACCGCCGAGCTCTTCGCGGTGGCCGCCGAGCTCGGCGCCCGCCACGCCGGGGGCACCGAGGCCCAGGTGGCCGCGCTCCGGGACTACGCCCGGGCCGCCGGGACCGCCTACCAGATCTACGACGACTGTCTCGACCTCTACGGATCGGAATCGCTGGTGGGCAAGTCCCTCGGAACCGACCTCGCCACCGGGAAGCTGACCCTGCCGCTGATCGTGCTGCTCGAACGGGCCTCCCCCTCCGACGCCTCCGACATCCTCGGCTGGTTGGACGACTGGAAGCCCGGCTACATGGTCGGCCTCCGCGCCCTGCTCGACTCCCACGGCGCGCTGGCGGAGTGCGCCGCCGTGATCGAGGGGCTGCTCCAGAAGGCCGGGTCCTCCCTCGGAGCCCTGCCCGCCACCCCGCATCGGGATGCACTCCGTTCCTTCACCCGACTGATCTCCCGACAGACCCTCCGGCTGTCCCGCTAGACATCCCCTCCCCGCGTCGGCGACTCATGGACCCGGAGACCTCCCGTACGCACACCCCAGGGAGCGAGGGGTCCGGAACTGCGATGCCCGAGGACATGCCGCTGGTCCGTCGGGCCCAGGCGGGGGACGAGGAGGCCTACGAGGAACTCATCCGAAGGCACCAGCACCGCATCTACGGACTCTGCTACCATCTGACCTCGAACCATGAGGATGCGGCGGATCTGGCCCAGGATGCCCTGATCAAGGCGTGGAAGGCCCTGGGATCCTTCAAGGGCGACTCCAGCTTCTACACCTGGCTGTACCGGATCGCCTACAACACGGTGCTGAACCATCTGAAGCAGCGTCGGAACCGGACACCGCATCTCAGCCTCGACGATCTCGACTTCAACGCCGAGCACACGCCGGAGCTTCTGGAGCTGATCTCCACGATCACGCCCCGCCGTGACGTGGGACTCGCGGAGCTCCACCAAAAATTGAACGAAGCCCTGCTGCGTCTGTCCGAGGAGCACCGGACCGTCGTGACCCTCCACGACATCCAGGGACTTCCCCATGACACCATCGCCGAGATTATGCAGTGCAACCCGGGCACGGTGCGGTCACGACTCCACTACGCCCGGCAACAACTGCAGGGACTCCTCGGCGATTTCCTGAAACAGTAGCGACCCGATTTCCATGCACGACGAACAGGACCCTTATCCCACGATCGCCCGTCTTCTGGAACTCAAGCGACGGGAGACTCCGCCCCCGGGATTCCATGACCGGCTGAGGTCGAGGGTCATGAGGTCGATCCGCCTGGAACGGGCCGAGGAGATCCGACCCTGGTGGTCGGTCCTCTGGCTCCCGGTCTCGGGAAGCCGGTTGATGTGGGCCGCCAACGGGCTCGCGGCCGTCGGCATCGCCTTTCTTGGCACCGCCACCTTCCATGTGCTGTCCACCTCGGCGGACGCCGAGTCCGAGGTGGAGGTGTACGCGGCCCTGCCTCTGCCTGCCGAGGTCGGGATCCGCAACACGCTGGTCACCACCCCACACGCCCCCGGTCTCGTCGCCCAGGCCCCGCCCCGGCTCGAGTACCGTCCTCTTCCCGCCCAGGGCACCCTGGTCCCCATGCCGGCGGCGCTCCATGGATCCGTCACCCATCGGGATCCGGATGCCGACGACACCGCACGGCAGCTGTTCCGTCCGCCTTCGAGGAAGAATCCGGCCTTCATCCTGGTCAGCGACCGGATCGAGGGTCGCTGATCCGGTCTTCCCACCGGGGGGGCGCCCGTCGGGCTGATCCCGTGCTTCATCGGGGCCACCTCAATCGGCTCCCGGGCAGGGATGGTGATCCCGGATCCGGAAATCCCGGCCTGCTCAGCGCGACTTCACGAACACCAGCGTCATCTTCAGCTCCGGGAATGGAATCACGAACCGTCCATTCTCCTGGAGCGTCGCCTCTCGATTGTCCGGCTGGGGTGTTGTGAACGTCAGGGAATACCGGTCCCCCGTCCTCGTCCAGGTGCCCTCGCCATCAAAGGCGGGCAGCTTGGATGTCTTGCCTCCCCCCAGGAGGCGTTCGGCAGCGGTCAGATTCGGATTCACCGCCGGCGCGGCCGGCTTCTCCGACTCCTCCGACGTCTGCCCCTGGCGGGTCCGCATGCCATAGCGCTGGGCCAGGGCCGGGTCCATGGCATAGGGGCTGCCTGCCCCACCTGCCGTCTCGCGCGGGGCGACCGGCGCAGGCGCCGCAGGGAATTCCGGTGGCGGCACCTTGAGGGTGAACCGGCCGTCCGGATACACATTGAAGCGCGCCTTGCTCAGGATCGCATTCAGGGCCATCCGGAGGTTCTTGAGATCCGCGAAACCCAGATTCGCCCGCTTCCGGCGGGCATCCGTGACGATCGCCGCCATGTCGGGACTCCAGCGTCCCAGAAGCCGCTCGTCGGCAAACTTGGGCGAGACCCCAGTCTCCAGGAACTTCCGGAGATCCGCCAGATCGAGCTTCTTCAGGGAGTCGACGATGTCGCGGTTGTTGAGGACCGCCTGGGTCTTGGGGTTGTTCAGGAGCGCGGTGAAACCCGCCTGGTCCTGAAGGAGCTTCAGGTAGTCCGGGTCGCCGAGAATGTCCGAAACCTCCTGCGTCTCGACCAGGGCCAGAAACGGGGGGTACTCGATGATCCGGTTCGTCAGGGCGGGATTGGCGTAGAGGAGTCCAAGGACGTCAGCCACCTCGTTGTACTTGGCCGGTGTGCGATCCAACGGAGCGAAGGTGCGATCCCATCCGGTGGACGCCATCCCGGAGCGGACCGCATTGACGAGGCCGATCGGGGCCGGCTCGTTTTCCGAGTGGATCTGGGTGGTCAGATAGGCCTGCCCATAGATCGGCTTGCCCACCGCCAGGAGCAGGATCACGCCGGTGAGCATGCCCACGAACAGGCCGATGGCGTGGTTCATCGCCTCGAAGGCCTTCCGGGTCGGCTCATCCTCGCGGTACTTGATGTGGAGCTCCACCGGACGGTGGGCAGCGAACCCGCCGCCGAGCGAGGCCAGCCACACCACCGAGAACCCGACGATCGAGGGCAGGACCAGCATCCAGGCCTGCGACTGCACCCCGAGCTTCGGCAGCAATGGCGCAGCCAAGGCTCCGAGCGTGGTGGCGAGGGCGAGGCCGATCAGGGCGCCGATCAGACCGACCGCCGAGCGGATGCCGCCCAGCTGGAAACCAAGGAACGCGAAGCCGCCGACAAGCACGATGGCCAAGACCCACATGAGCATGCCGTCAGGCTAGTCGCGGCCCTCGGACAAGTGCACGCGGAAAATCGGTGCCGAAGCGGCCTATCGAGCGTTCCTGCCCCTCTTCACCGTGCGTCGCATTGACGGCACCCGGGACCTCCGTAGGTTGCGCCTCCAATGGCCCGGAACCCCCATGCCGATCGAGCCCGTCCCACTGGCCGTGGCCCACGTCCCCAGGTGATCCGACTCGAGGGGGTCCGACAGAACAATCTGAAGGGATTCAACCTGGAGATCCCCCTGGGGAAGCTGGTCGTGGTGACCGGCCTGAGCGGGTCCGGGAAAAGCTCGCTGGCGTTCGAGACGCTCTATGCC
>CAZZKQ010000157.1:0-7648 GCA_964654875.1 uncultured Verrucomicrobiota bacterium
TCGGGCTCGGTGTCGCGGCGTTGACGGATTACCGGCGGCTCCACGCCGCCGTCTGGCCGGTCTATGGGGTGACGTTGATCCTGTTGTTCCTGGTCCTGACCCCGCTTGGGACCGCAACCAAGGGGGCCCAGCGTTGGCTCTGGGGTCTGCAGCCCTCGGAGTTCGCGAAGGTCACGCTGGTCCTGGCCCTCGCCTGGTACGCGGTGCGGTTCCAGCACCGCATGACCAGCTTCACGGGTGGAATCCTCGGGCCCGGCATCGTGGCGCTGCCGCTCTTCGCGCTCATCGTCGTGGAACCCGACAAGGGGACCACGCTCCTGCTGGGGGCGGTGACGGTGGGACTCCTGCTGGTGGGTGGGGCGCGCTGGCGTCAGATCGTCATTCCCGTGATGGCCGGCGTCACCGCGTTCCTTGTGCTGCTGTCCGTCCCCGGATACGCCCGCGACCGCGTTCAGGCCTACCTCAATCCCGGTGACAACAAGACCCTCAGCTACCAGGTCGACCGTGGCATGGAGGCGTTCGGGGCAGGGGGATGGCATGGCGTGGGGTTTGGCCGTGGCACGCACAAGTTCAAGGTCCCGGAGGTGCACACGGACTTCATCCTGCCCGCGGTCGGGGAGGAACTGGGACTGACCGCCACGCTGGGCGTGGTCGCAGCGTTCGGCGTGATCCTGCTCTGTGGGGCGGCGATCGCCCATCGCGCCGGGGATCTCTTCGGCATGATGCTGGCGTCGGGCATCACGTTCACCATCGCCCTCCAGTCGCTGGTCAACCTCGGCGTGGTGACCTACCTGCTGCCCAACAAGGGAATGGCGCTGCCGTTCGTGAGCCGTGGCGGGTCGGGGACCATCGTGCTCCTGACGATGGTGGGCCTGCTGATCAGCGTGGCCCGACAGGCTTCGGATCGTGCTGTGGAGGGGGCGGGTGCCTGGTCCTCCAACCCCTTCGGATCGTCGGACACGGATTTCGCGGAATGAGTTCCAAGGCATCAGGGGTGACGGTGGGCATCGCCTGTGGCGGCACGGGCGGGCATCTGTTCCCAGGTCTGGCGGTGGCCAGCGAGGTCGCTGCCCGGGGAGCCCGGGTGGTCCTCTTCGTCTCGCCGAAGGAGGTGGATCGGCAAGGGGTGGCCGGTGTGCGGGACCGATATGCCGTGGAGGTGCTCCCCTCGGTGGCCTTCGACGTCCGACGGCTTCCCTCGTTCCTGATGGGGGTCCTGGGTGGATACCGACGCGTTCGGCGTGCGTTCCACTCCGCCCGCCCCTCCGTTGTGTTGGCGATGGGGGGGTTCACGGCGCTGCCGCCGGTGCTGGCAGCCAGGCGTCTCGGGGCCCGGGTGGTGCTGCACGAGTCGAACGCGATTCCTGGACGGGCCAACCGCTGGCTCGCCCCGCTGGCGGATCTCGCCTGCGCGGGCATGACCGAAACGGCGCTCCGCTGGAGGGTGCGTCGGGTGTGCGTCACGGGAACCCCGGTCCGATCCGAGGTGCGCTTGGCGGAGTGTGGCTCGGCCCGTCGGGCGCTCGGGCTCGCCGAGGATCGTCCGGTCCTGCTCGTCACCGGGGGAAGCCAGGGAGCGAGCGGCGTCAACCGCCTCTTCCTCGCGTCACTTCCGGATCTGGCCCGTCGCCATCCGGAGCTCCAGTTCATCCACCTGACCGGTGAGCATGGCTTCACGGAGGCCTCGGACACCTTCCGACGGCATGGCATCCCGGCCCGGATCTGGCCGTTCTCTCCGCGCATGGACCAGCTCCTGGCCGCGAGCACCGTTGTCGTGTCCCGGAGCGGGGCCTCGTCGCTGTCGGAGCTCTCGGCGCGGCGGCTGCCCTCGGTCCTGATCCCCTATCCCACCGCGGCCGACGACCACCAGCGCGCCAACGCCTCGGTCTTCGTGCGGGCCGGTGCGGCCCGTTCCCTCGACCAGGTCTCGGCCACCGGGGCGGATCTCACCGGACTGCTGTGCGAGATCCTGGAATCGGAGGGCTCGCGGATCTCGATGGCCGAGGCGTTGGCCCGGCTCGACCGCCCGGCGGCCGCCTCGGAGATGGCGCGGCTGATGTGGGACCTCATCCCGGAGTCCGCACGGGTCAGCCAACCGGAGTTCGCCCCGTCCTCGAAGTCCAAGCCCATCGGCGTGCTCACGTCATGAAACACTCCCTCCAACTGGCCCCTGAGCCCCTCGAGGAAGCGGTCTGTCGCGCCGTCGACCATGCCGAGGTGATCACGAACCTCTTCCGCGATTTCTCCGTGGCCCTGCCCAGGGACACCGTCGTCCGGCGGGACGAACCGCTGTCGACCCGGACCACGCTTCGCGTGGGCGGGCCGGCGGACCTCTGGGTCGAGCCGTCCTCCGAGAACGCGCTGTCGAGCGTCCTGGAGCTCTGCGCGTTGCGACGCGTCCCGTGGATGGTGCTCGGCCGGGGGTCCAACCTCCTGGTGCGGGATGGGGGATACCGGGGCGTCGTGATCTCGCTCGCCTCGCCCCGGTTCAGCCGACTGGAGTTCACCGGGGACCGCATCGAGGCCGGGGCCGGTGTCCGGTTGAAGCACCTCGCGGTCGAGTCGAGGCGTCAGGGTCTGTCGGGCCTGGAATTCCTGGAGGGGATCCCGGGATCACTGGGTGGGGCGCTCCGGATGAACGCAGGTGCCATGGGATCGTGGACCTTCGATGTGGTCGAGAGGCTCCGCTGCATGTCTCCGTTGGGCGACATCCTGGATCTCCCGGTGTCGGAGGTCGAGGTGGTGTACCGGAGCTGTCCAATCCTCCAGACCCATCTGGCCCTCGGGGCGACGCTTCGCGGCACGGCCTGCACGGCCGAGGAGGTGCGGGAGAAGATGGACGGGTACAGCCGCAAGCGATGGGACAGCCAACCCAACCAGCCCAGCGCCGGCTGCACCTTCAAGAACCCCTCCAACTCGCTGCCTGCGGGACGGCTGATCGACGAGCTGGGGCTGAAGGGGACACGGGTGGGGGCGGCGATGGTGAGCGATGTCCATGCGAATTTCTTCGTCAACCTCGGCGGGGCAACGGCTCGGGATGTCCTGACGCTGATCGACCTCGTCCGGACCCGCGCCCGGGAGGCCCGCGGTCTTGAGCTCGAGACGGAGGTCGAAATCGTCGGCGAGGACTGAGCGGATGGCGATCCCTCCCACATCGTTGAACATCGTCGTGCTGCTGGGGGGACCCTCGGCGGAGCGTGAGGTCTCCCTCCGCTCGGGCGCTGCCGTGGCCGCCGCATTGCGTGGGTTGGGACATGTTGTCCATGAGGTGGATCCGACCCCGGGCAGCCTCCGCCTTCCGCCGGAGACCGACGTCGCGTTCCTCGCCCTGCATGGCACCTATGGCGAGGATGGCACCGTCCAGGCCGAGCTCGAGGCGCTGGGCATTCCCTATACCGGGTGCGGGATCGAGTCCTCCCGGATCGCCTTCGACAAGATCCTCGCCAAGGAGCGCATGATCGGAGCGGGCGTTCCGACGCCGCGCTACCGCGTCCTGCGCTCGGCCAGCGAGGCCTGGCCCGGGGAGGACTGGACGTGTCCTGTCGTCCTGAAGCCGGCCCGCGAGGGGTCGAGTGTCGGGCTCCAGTTTGTGGAGTCCCCCGGGTCCTTCTCCGAGGCCCTCCAGGCTTCCCTGCGTCATGGAACCGAGATCCTGATGGAACCCCGGATCGGGGGTCGCGAGACCACGGTGGGCATCCTGGATGGGGTCGCGCTCCCGGTCGTCGAGGTGCGGCCGAAATCCGGAGCCTATGATTACCGGAACAAGTACACCCCGGGCTGCACCGACTATCAGTGTCCGGCTGGGTTTCCCGGGGAGACGACCCTCCGGATCCAGGAGGCGGCCCTGGGCGCGTTCAGGGCGGTGGGAGCCCGGGACTACGCCCGTGTGGACGTCATGGTCACCCCGGAGGGCATGCCGATGGTGTTGGAGGTCAACACACTTCCGGGCATGACCGAGACGAGCCTGCTGCCCAAGGCCGCGGCGGCGGCGGGGATCTCCTTTGCCGGACTCTGCGGTCGGATGGTCGAGCTCGCCCTCCGCCGCAAGCGATCCTGACTCCCTGCCCAGATGAAATTGTTCTCCATCACCCGAAAGAACCGGCGACGGGACGCTGATTTCACCTTTGCGGTGAAGTCCGGAGCCAACGGGTCCGGTGGGAAAGCCCCGCGGGTGCGCTGGTGGGTCAAACCCATGGTGGGCCTCGTGGCTCTCGTGGCCGTCGGGGTCGGAGGGCGCCTGGGAATGCAGGTGGTCCAGGACCACTGGCTCCATCGGATCGGAGGTCTTGCCATCCGTCACGTGGCGGTCTCCCGCGAGGGACTGCTGGGCGAGGACGAGGTCCGCCGACTCACTGGTGTGGATCCCGGACGCAATGCGTTGACCGTGGACCTGTACCAGGTCCGGCAGAGCCTTCTGAGGCATCCCCGGATCGAGGAGGCCCGGGTCGAGATCGAGTTTCCCGACGTGCTCCGTGTCTCCGTCCGTGAGCGTGTCCCGGTCGCCCGTCTCGTCCTGCCCCCGCTGGGATCCGCCCAGGCCTACTATCTGATCGATGAACAGGGGGCGGTCTTCCTCCCGTTCCGGCGTGGTGATGCGCCTCCGGAGGTGATGGAGGCCGAGGCGGGTCTCCCGAATCTCGTGGGCTTGTCCCTGGCAGGGCTCGTCAGCGGCAGCCGGATCAAGGACGAGCGGGCGCTCTCCGCGCTGCGGCTCCTGTCGGAGTTCGAGCGCTCGCCGATGCTGGCGCTGGCGGATCTCGTGGAGATCGACATCTCGGAGACCGATGTGCTGAAGCTCCTGACCCGCGGAGGCAGCCGCGTCGTGATGGCGACCCAACGGGATCATGTCCGACAGCTGGAGGAGTGGTTCTCGGTCTGCGAGTTCGGCCGCAGGCAGGGACTGGCCATCTCCGAGCTCGATCTCAGCGTGACCAATCACCCCCCGTTGCGGTGGGCGGAGCCCGGGACCGTGTCCCCGGAGCCGCAGCCGCGCGCGCGCGCACCCAAACGCAAGAACACCCGCCGTCATGTCTGATACCGGACACATCATCGTTGGATTGGAAATCGGGACCTCCAAGGTCTGCGCCGCCGTGGGCGAACTCACGGATGCCGGCGAGCTCAATGTGCTCGGCCTTGGGCAGGCCAAGTCGCGGGGCGTGCGGAAGGGGGAGATCCTGGATGCCGAGAAGGCCGGGGACGATGTTCGCCAGGCCCTTGCCGAGGCCGAGGAGATGGCCGATGTGGACATCGAATCGGTGCTGCTTGCAGTGACCGGACGTCACATCGAGTGCGCCAACTACCGGGGGGTCCACACCATCCCGAGCGTGGACCGGGCCATCGATGACGAGGATGTCCAGCTGGCCCTGCGCAATGCCAAGTCCCAGAGCTGCCCGGCAGGATCCGAGATCATCGACAGCGTGCGGCAGGACTTCATCGTCGACGACCACACCGTCTATGACAATCCGGTGGGGGTGGTGGGTGGACGTCTCGAGGCCCGGGTGCACGTGATCCGGGGCCATGCCAACCGGCTTGCGACCTCCCGCCAGGCGGTGGAGAACGCCGTCCCGGTGCGTGTCGAGAAGCCGGTCTTCGGTGGCCTGGCCTCTGCGTTGGCGGTGCTCACGACCGAGCAGAAGCAGGCGGGAGCCGTGGTGGTGGACCTGGGGGCGGGGACGACGGAGTTCGCGTTTTTCCACCAGGGGCTGCTGCGCCATTCCGGGGTGCTCGCCGTCGGGGGCGATCATGTCTCAAACGACCTCGCGTACGGGCTTCGCATCCTGATTCCCCGTGCGGAGGAGCTGAAGCTCGAGCACGGAACGGCGGTGGCCCGGCCGGAGAGCGCAGGTGTCCAGGTCCGGGGTGACAGCACCAGTCTCCATGGCGGGCGGGGCGTCTCGCTCGAGCATCTCGAACGGATCATGAGCCATCGGATCGAGGAGACCCTTGAGCTCGTGGCCCTCCGTCTCCGCGAGGCCGATGCCCTCAGGATGGCCACGGCGGGGGTCTTCCTCTGCGGTGGCGCGGCACGTACCCCCGGCATCCTGGACGTCGCCCGTCGGATCTTCCAGTGCCCCGTCCACCAGGGCCTCGTCCAGGGTGTCTCGGGCCCGGCAAACGTCCTCGAGAATCCCGAATTCGTCACCGCCATCGGCCTGCTGCGCTACGGCGCAATGCGGTCCCGCCAGCGGGCGCAGCCCAACCTCCTCGGGAAGCTCCGATCCCTCGCCTCGCTCAGCAGCTTCCGCTCGTTCCTCCTCTGAAGCCCGATCTCCCATGAATCCCACAGACTCCTCGGTCGCTCCGTCCGTCACCCTTTGTGGTGTCGGTGGAATGGGTGCACGTCTGCTCCGTCGGCTCGATTCCCTCCCGGGATCCCGGCTCTGGACCCTCGACACGGAGGTGCCTGCGGAGGGCGGTTCCGCCCCGGGTCCATCCCCGGTGGTGGTGGGCCGAGCCGTCACCCGGGGGCTGGGCTGTGGAGGGGATCCGGCCCACGCGCAGCGCATCGCCGAGGAACATGCCGACTCCATCCGCGCCCAGCTGTCGTCCGGACTTCTGGTGGTCCTCCTCGGCGGTGGAGGAGGGTGCGGATCCGGGATGGGGCCGGTCGTGGTCCGGCTCGCCCGCGAATCAGGCGCCTTTGTCGTGGCGGTGGTGGTGGAACCCTTCGACTTCGAGGGGCCTCTCCGACGCCGCAACTCGGAGCAGTGCCTCGCGGCGCTGCAGGGATCGGCCGACCTCGTCATCCGCATGTCCAACCAGGCGATGGTGCGGCTGCATCCGGAGTCCACCCTTGTCCATGATCTCATGCGGCATGCCGATGAGCATCTGGTCGGCGTGCTGGAGTCGCTGGTCCGGATGGTCCAGGGACCGTCGCTGGTCCCGGTGGGCATCGCGGATCTCGAGCGCTGGACCCGGGGACGTCTCGCCCATGCTGTCGCGGCATTCTCCGAGGCCTCCGGCGAGGATCGGATCGGCCGGCTGTGGTCGGGTCTGGTGGATCATCCCTTTCTCGACACCTCGGCCCGGTTTGCCGAGTCCAGCGGTGTCCTGCTCCATCTGACCGGAGGTCAGGACCTCCGGCTGGAGGAGCTGGAGTGGCTCCACCACCAGATCCACCGCCATTGCCCCAGGGCCCAGCTGGTGGTGGGAGCCGGTTCTGAGGCCAGGGGTTCCGGGAGCATCCGGGCGTTCCTGCTGTCGGTGCACCATTCGGCGGGCCTCCAAACGACCCCCGCAGCGGCGCCCTCCATCACCTATGCCGCCGCCAAGGTCTCCACCGCCGGCCGGCTCCAGATCGATTTCAAGACTCACTGCGCCGCTATCTGCGTCACGTCTCAATGTCAGCCGGCGCGGGATGCAGTCTAATGTGTCGCCGTCTACCGTGGCTTGCACGTATTGACGTGGGGCGACGTCGATAAAATGATTGTTTTGCGCAAGGGTCCCAGTAAAACCTTCGTACTCAGTATTCAACTGTCCAGCCATAAGTCCAGCCAGTTCATAGGCTTCGGCTTTGCTGGCAAAGTAACACTCTTGCAGGCTTGTGGCCTGTCCGGTCGCCGCCGGAAACTCCCCAGGGCTGCGCGCGCCGGTTGGAAGTTCCACGCCGTCAACGTATAGCACGCCTTCCATTTCGACCATGCACGCC
>CAZZKQ010000158.1:0-3193 GCA_964654875.1 uncultured Verrucomicrobiota bacterium
CATGAACGACGGGCTGATCGCGTTCACGCTGACACGGGCCTGGAGACCACCGGAAGCCCAAGCATCAACAGGGTCGGTCTGGGGACCACTCTCGATGCTCTCGATCTTGGCGCTGACATCGAAGTCACCGGAAATGGACTCGTAGGCGAACTCCTGGACATCACCCGGCTGATCCGCGTTGGCGGCCGCCGGCCAGGCAACGAGACCCGGGCCCTTGATGGTGATGGCGTCGGGACCGGTGGGGGTCACGGAGCCTGCGGGAATCTCCACCGCAAGCGGACCCTCTGGGACGATCTGGGTGACCTGGAATTCCGAGACATCACCGGTGACCTTCAAGGTCGCCTCGGCGGTCTGGCCAGCACCGGTGATCGGGTTGGTCCACTTCAGCTGGTAAACACCGGCGTCCTCGCTGCTGATGTTCTTGATCACAAGGGTGGACTTATGGATACCCAAGAGATTGGGCGCGGATTCCAAATGCTGTCCGTTGTGGTACCAATGGAAGGCATTCGGGCTGCCCTCGACGTTGGCAACGAGCGTGACTTCGGTTCCCGCGGCCACAGTCTGGCTGGCCGGGCTGCTGACGAGCTTGGCCGGGGTGTTCTGGATCTCAAACACGCCGAAGCCGGCGGAGCCGAAGCTCACGAGCACCTCGGACTTGTCGAGGTTCGAGGCAGCCGTCTGATCGGGAACGACACTGACCCACGGGTCATAGAGGAAGTCGTGACCCGCAGCGCCGTTGCTCTCGATGATCTCGTCGTCCTCGTTGAAGTCGAGCTTCACCGAGCTCTTGCCCGAGGCGATGGATCCATCGAGACGATGGACCGCCAGCCAGGCGGGCTTGTTGATCTCGCCGAACTGGCTGTTCCAGCTCGGACCCGAGTAGGCGACGATGTAGTCCAAGGTCGGATCCGTCTGGAGCGCAAAGTTCCAGTTGCCGTCGTAGCGGGTCATGCCGTCGACCTCATGGTCGAGGGGCAGACCGTCCTTGCCGGCCGCCTCCCAGTTGAACGCCGGCAGACCGCCGAACGCCGTCTCATTGCGGATGTACAGGCCGACATTGGGCTGCTGGTTGTACTCCGCAGTGGGATACGGATTGTCGAGGTTCAGGGTGTAGCGGTTCGGGCGGGCCGGCCATCCCGTACCCGGGAAGTGGCCTGCGTAAACGACCGAGATCCGGCTCTTGGTCTTGCCGCCGTAGTTGTCGGCGTATTCGACCGGGAACGAGGACAGACCGCCGAGGGCGTAGTCGTTGCGGCGGGCACCGTTGTCGCGGTTGTCGACGCGTCCGACCGGGGAGAAGGTCTTGCCATCCGTGGTCTTGAGGACCTGCGGATGGTGACCGGCGCGCCAGGTACCACCACCGGCGTAGATCACGGTATTGACGCCCGAGCCGCGGACATGGAAGTCGCGGAAGCGCCAGCTGCGGTAGCCGTCACCGTTGGTGAGGCCGTCGCCAATGCCCTTGACCTGCTCGCGGTAGGCGACGGTCGGCGTGGATTCCCAGCCGCCACCTGCCTTGGGCGCGTAGCGCAGGATGTAGTTGCGGTAGGCGGAATACAGTGCCCGCTGTCCGTCAGGGCCCTCATCGATGCCGACGCGCCACCAGGCGTAGAAGTCGGCGCTCTGGTCGCCCTGATCGGCTGCGGTCACATTGATGCCGATCGCCGTGGTGGGTCCGAGGGATTCCTTGAAGGCAATGCCGAGAGGCTTTCCGGTCTTCGCATCGAGCCAGATCAGTGAGCGATCCGGATAGGCCGCAGCGAGCGCCTTGTCGTCAGCCGAAAGGTTGGCGTCGGTCTCGTTGATGCCGTTCTCGCGGATGCCGAGCAGCAGCCGGTCCGCATCGTAGCGGATCAGCTGGCTGTAGGCGTCGACGGTATCGGTTCCATTGAGCGAGATGCTGGCCGCACCCTGCTTCTTCAGGATGGGCAGCACGTCCGCCGCAGCGACGCCCTGCACACCATTGATGTGCTGGAACCACTTCACGGTCACTTCCTGTGCGGAGGCAACCTGCACTGCCAGAGCTGCAACAGCAGCCGGTAGTATCGTTTTGTGTAGTTTCATGTTGGTTTGTCTTTCCGTGGGCCGTTTGGACCTCGGATTCGCCCGAACGCGACGACAACTCGCCCCCACAAAGAAGCATTTGGCCCCAGGCCAAGACTCCAAAAGGGATGGCAAATCGAGATCGTTCGATCAGACGGAACACGCACATTGGCACCAAGACGTCACTTTTTGTCGAGTGGCGATTTGACAAACCTCCCTGATGAGGTTCGCCCCGTAGGCCCCGCAGTCACACAGCCACTCGCCCTAGGGATCGATCACCACCTCGGTCGCCCCGGGATCGATTGGCTGAATCCGAGGCGCCTTCCCAGACTGCCGAATCCAGACCCCTGTTGGCACCTCGGGAGTCGCCATGACAATCACCGGGCTGTCCTGGGACAGATAGCCGGAGCCCGCCCGGATTTCCCGGACCGGTCCCATCCGGGTCCCTTGGAATATCAGACGCACCTGGGACCCGATCCACGATGGATTGTCCGACTCCCTTCGAACTCGAACCCTCAACCCCCTCCTGCCCCCCTCGTTGCGAAGGATCTGGGTGAGCTCGCGATTCTGGGTGAGGACCAGATCGGAGCGGCCGTCCTGGTCAAAATCGGCCACCGCGACGGCCCGCTGCTCGCCCGGGATGGACAATCCAGACTCCCTAGGGCCCCAGGGGACCAGCCCCCCCTTCCCATCTCCCCTGAGAAACAGACCCAATCCGGCGTCATCCCGGTCGGTCTCGGGCTGGGAACCCGAAAAATTCTGCGTGAGCACCACATCTTCGAATCCGTCCCCATCGAAGTCGGCCGCAGCCACCCCGAACGCCGGCGACCACTGGGCTTCGAGGGGCAATGGTCGGGCGACGAAATGGTCGCCACGATTCAGGAGCAGCATGGAGTCCAGGACCCTCGCCTCCGAAATCCGGACTGAACCCGCGGCGGTCCCAAGGAGGTCCGGAAGCCCGGCCTTCCCGAATTGGCGACGGGTCGGAAACCGCTCCAGGAGGGACGGCCAGGATTCGGTCAGACGCCGCCACGACGTCTGAAGGGTTTCCTCTGCATCCCCTGATTTTCTGACCGTTTCAACCCATTCCACGGCTCCGTTACCGTCAAAGTCCCCAGAAAAAAGCCGGACAGTTCCTTTGGCATAGCGG
>CAZZKQ010000158.1:3293-7612 GCA_964654875.1 uncultured Verrucomicrobiota bacterium
TCCGTTACCGTCAAAGTCCCCAGAAAAAAGCCGGACAGTTCCTTTGGCATAGCGGTGATTCCGGCCCCAATTGGCGGCGACAAGGTCCAGGCGCCCATCCCCGTCGAGATCCACCGGGCACACTCCCTGCCACCAGCCCGTCGCATGGCTCAGACGATTCGTGACCCCGGTTTCCTCCCACCGGACGGGGACATCCCAATCGGTCCAGCGACCCCGATCGTTCCGGAGGCAATGGAGGGGCCCCCATTCGGTCGCCACCATCAAATCGGGGTCTCCATCGGAATCGATATCGCTAAAGGTCGCCGCGGTCACCAAACCCAGTTGTCTCCACATCGGCGAGTCTGCCTCCATGGCGACCCATCCGTGGGGCGTCTGACGGAACAGTCCGGAGGGAGCTGGCTCGGGGTACTTCCCGGGAATCACCCGCCCCCCCACAAAGAGTTCCAGAGAGCCATCCCCATCCACATCCGCCATCGCCAGGGGTCCTGGAACCGCACCGAGAGGGATGCCGCCGGGACGGACCCCTCCCGACTGCAGGTCGAGGATCCGCACTCCTCCTGAGGCCTTGGGGGCTTCGTAGTTGCTGAAGGCCACCAGAAGATCTGGTGCACCGGAAGGCTTGGGCTGGATCAGGATCCCCATCTGGTCGAGGGGCGTCGGCCGCTCGAACAGCGGCCGACCGTCGGGAACCAAGTTCCCACGGCCGTCGTTCAGGAATCCGGCGATCCGTCCACCCCGACCGCTGCCGATCACCAGATCGTCCCATCCATCGCCGTTCAGGTCCCCCCAGCAGGCCGCAGGACCGAGGTTCGCCAGGGACCGGGGCAACAGGGACGGCTTCGAGAGATCGTCAAACACCGGATCCCGGTGTCGATGCACCCCTCCGGTCCTGACCGGCGCGAAGAGCGGGGTTGGAGGTGGTGTGGCACGCCGGACTGGTGCCGAGTCCGGCTCGAACACCTCCACCATCCCACTGGGAGGGAGGTTCGACACCACACTGAGGCGTCCACTCCGCCACCGCACCTCGAGTCGGAGTCGGGATCCGCCGGATCCCGAGGCAAAGACCCGGACCGGATCATCCCCTGACGCGTAGCGCCCGCCACTGGCGATCTCCTGGCGCTGGGGGAACGGCCCTCCGTGCAGGGTGACCTGCGCCCCGATGCCCTGGGTGTTCGGGGAACGGCCCCGAAGTCGAACCTGGAGCCGGGGCGCCGCGGCCCGATTCTCCAGGAGGAAGGCGCCGCTGTTGAGGTTGTTGACGACGACGTCGAGATCCCCGTCCTGATCCAGATCCGCCAAGGCCATGCCCTGGGAGACGCCGACCTGATCGAACCCCCAGACCTTCCCCACCTCCTCGAATCGGAACCCCCCTTGGTTGCGGTAGGCCAGATTCGGCTGGGCAAGCGACGGGAACCGCCGACGGAGTTGCAGCGCCTCGGCGTCCGTCAGTTTCTCCCGGATCCGGATCGCCTCGATCTCATCCGCCACGTCGGCATCCTGGACGTTCCGCTCAAAACCGGTGGACAGCAGGATGTCCTCCAGTCCGTCGAGATCCACGTCGAGGAAGACCGGGGACCACGACCAATCGGAGGCCTCGATCCCGGCCCACCAGGCGATCTCCGAGTACCACGTGCCGCCGCGTCCTGCGAACAGCGTGTTCCGGGCCGTTTGCGGGCGGACCTCGACTCCGGAGAAGGGCTCCGCCTCAGCCGTTCTGGGCGCTGCCTCCACCTGACGCTGGACCGGATCCCGGCTCAGCATGTCGGTGACGAAGATGTCGTCGAGGCCGTCGCGGTTGAGATCCCCGAAGTCCACGCCCATGGAGAAGAAGCTGGTCTTGCGCAGATGGGTACGCGGCAGTGCCCGGAATCCGCCTTTGCCGTCATTCAGCCAGATCCTGTCAGGCGACCCCAAGTCGTTGCAGACATAGAGGTCCGGGGCAAGATCCCCATCGAGGTCCCGGAACTGGGCGGCCAGTCCCCAGTCGTACAACGGGGCCTTGAGAGGCTGGCCGGACTCGTCGAGGAACCGACCGGAGGTGAACGGAACCGCCTCGAATCGACCGTCGCCCCGGTTGAGGTAGAGACTGTCGGCCTCCCCGTGCTCGGTGACCCGTCCCTCGGCATCCACCGAGAACCGACCGATCAGGTCCGGCTCGGTCGCCGACCTTCCATTGACCCTCACGACGGTGGGGCGGCCATCGGTCATCCGGATCTCGAACCGCTGCTGGAACTCATCGCGGACGGTCGAGGTCCGATAGTTGACCTGGTAGAGATCCAGGTCGCCATCACCATCGACGTCGGCCAAGGCCATCGAACTGGCACCGGATCGCCCGACGAGACCGACCTCCGCGGTCACCTCCCTGAACCGGCCGGCACCGTCGTTCCTCCAGCATCGGGTGCCTCCCCCGATGGAATTCAGCAGGAGGTCCAGATCGCCGTCGCCCTCGAGGTCCGCGAGCACCGCACCGGTGGCCTCGATCCCCTCGAAGGCGGTGTTGGAGCCGAATGCTGCAGCGGTTGAATTCGCAAACCGCCACCCCCCGAGGTTCCTGAAGAACGCACTACCCCCCCCCAGTCCCGCGAGAAAGATGTCGCAAAGACCGTCACCATCGGCATCACCGAGGGCGACCCCGGAGCCGTTCAGGAGCACGTGATTGGTGAGGGAGCGTTCCACCGCCAGCCGGTTGGTGAAGACCACGCCGGTTTCCTCCGGGGCACGCCACCGGAACCCCACCCCCACCTCGCTCCGGGAACCCGGCTCCAGCGGATGGAGTCGATACCCCGAAGGCGGCGCCTCCACCCGCCGAAGGGGAGCCTCTGCGGCGAACGAGGCGCTCGGGAGACCCAAGTCGACACCGCCGATCAGCAGGACGAGTCCGATGCCTCGCCGGAACAGTCCCTGGAAACTCCGACCTTTGGACTTCAGCTGGGATCGGGGGGGCATGGCGGTGTTCCTTTTGGCGGGGAATCCACCCGACCCTCCCGGCCGGCGCGGCGTCGCTCAGTCCTCGCTGAACAGGTACTCGAGATCGTCCTTGGTCAGGTTGCTCGCAAACCCCTCCTCGCCGAGGACGTCGGAGATGGTCTGGGATTTCTTCTGCTGCAGCTCCCAGATCTTCTCCTCGACGGTGCCCGGGGTGATGAGGCGGTAGGCGTTGACGGTCCGGGTCTGGCCGATGCGATGCGACCGGTCGATCGCCTGGGCCTCGACGGCCGGGTTCCACCAGGGGTCGTAGAGCACGACGTAGCTGGCCGTGGTCAGATTGAGACCGGTCCCTGCGGCACGGAGCGACAGGAGGAAGACGCAGGACTCGGTCTCGGCCTGGAAGGCGTTGACGACGTCCTGTCGGGCCTTGGTCTCGCCGGTGAGGATGTGGGTCTTGATCCCCCGCTCCTTGCAGGCGCCCTCGAGCAGCTTGAGCATCTCCACGAACTGGGAGAACAGCAGGATCTTGTTCCCCGACTGGAGGATGGGCTCGAGGAGCTCGAACAGCGTGTCGGTCTTGCCGCTGGCGCTGTCGTTGCCGACGAGCTTCGGATGGCAGCAGATCTGGCGCAGACGGGTGAGGGCGGCCAGGACGTGCATCTTCGACTTGGCCACGCCTTTCTCCTGGAGGGCCTTCATGACCTGGTCGCGGCTGCGACGGAGTTCCGCGAGGTAGAGCTTGCGCTGTTCCTCGTCGAGCTCGCAGTCGCGACGTTCCTCGATCCGGTCGGGCAGATCCTTGGCGACCTGCTTCTTGAGACGACGGAGCATGAGCGGGCGAAGGCGGGCGCTGAGCCGCCGCCGAGCGGTGCTGGGCTCCCACTCGGGACCATCCCCCTTGGGCTCATAGGTCTCGTGGAAATGGGCCTGGCTTCCGAGGTATCCAGGTTGGATGAAATCCACGATCGACCAGAGATCGAGCAGCCGGTTCTCCAGCGGGGTGCCCGTGAGGGCGAGTCGCTGACCCGCCTGGATCTCCTTCACCGCCAGGGTCACCTGGGCGTTGGGATTCTTGATGAACTGGGCCTCGTCGAGGACCAGCGACCGGAACTCGAACTTCGACAGCTCCTCGAGATCCCGACGGAGGATGGCGTAGTTGGTGACGACGATGTCGTGCTGCGGGATCTGCTTGCGGAGGTTGTGCCGGGCCTGTCCGGACTGGAGCACGAGCACCTTGAAGTGCGGGGTGAACTTCTCGGCCTCGCGGCGCCAGTTGTCCCGCATTGATCTGTTTTGAAAACACCCAAAGCTGAGCATGCGGCTCGGTGCTGCGGGTATCAATCATCAGCGCCCCCTCGCCATATTCTCCGCCGATAATCAGTCCGCCTTTT
>CAZZKQ010000159.1:0-7607 GCA_964654875.1 uncultured Verrucomicrobiota bacterium
TCACCACCGTCCGCGCCTCGACCCCAACCACCATCCAGGCCCTCGAACTCACCAATGGCAACACCCTGTCGCAGCTGCTCCAGAAGGGGGCAGACCAGCTGGTCCTGAAGCATCCGGACGGCACGGGACTGACCCGGTGGGTGTTCCATCAGGCGCTGTCCCGTCCTCCATCGAGGAAGGAGCTCGAGCTCGCCGTCTCGCTCGTGGGCAGGAAGCCCAGTCGCGAGGGTGTCGAGGACCTCCTGTGGAGCGTCACCCTGTTGCCGGAGTTCCAGTTCATGTATTGATTCCCAGAGAACGCCCATCCGTCATGCGAACCACCGACTTCACCCGACGCCAGTTCGTCCAGACCCTGGGCGCCTCGACCCTCGGAGCCCTCGCTGCGGGATACCCCCGGGCCGTGCTGGGGGAATCCGCTCCCGGGCGGCTTCCTGCCACCGCCGACACCGTCATCGTCCTCTGGATGGGCGGCGGCATGGCTGCGACCGAGACCTTCGATCCGAAACGCCATACTCCCTTCGAGAAGGGACTCGATCCCAATCGCGTGCTGTCGACCTTCCCCTCGATCCCGACGGCGGTGGACGGCATCCGTTTCAGCGAGGGGCTGGAAAGGACCGCGAAGGTCATGGACCGGGGAACCCTCATCCGGAGCTACACGGCCGGCGATCTGGGCTTCATCCTGCACTCCCGGCACCAGTTCCACTGGCACACGGGATACGCCCCGCCCCAGACGGTGGCCTGCCCGCACATCGGGTCCGTCATCGCCCGCACGCTCGGCCCCAAGGACCCTGCCGTTCCTGCGTTCATCAACATCGGACAACGACTTGACGTCGGCGAAGGCGAGGAACTGAAGGCCTTCACCTCGGCAGGGTTCCTCGGCAGCGAGTTCGGCCCCTTCAACGTGCCCTTCCCGGATGCCGCCAAGGACGTGGTCACTCCTCCCGGAGGCATGAGTCCCTCCCGGTTCGAGAACCGCGACCGGTTCTATCGCAGGCTCGTGGAGTCCTCGCCGGTCGGACAGCTGGGCAGCACCTACCAGAAGGAATCCCTGCTCCGGTCCCTCGACAACGCCCACCGCCTGCTCGGATCACCCGCGGCCAAGGCCTTCGATCTCTCTCTCGAGAAGCCTGAGGTCGTCGCGAAGTACGCCCCCGGCGGCTGGGACTTCTCCCGCCGACTCGGCGGGGACTTCACGCGGGACGGCAACTACGAGAAGTCCAACCTCCAACGCTTCGGACTCGGCTGCCTCCTGGCGCGACGCCTCGCGGAGGTCGGAGCCCGCTACATCGAGGTCACCACCGAGTACATCCCGTTCCTCAACTGGGACACCCATGAGAACGGCCATGAGAAGCTCGTCCAGATGAAGCGCGCCATCGACGGCGCCATCTCCCAGCTCGTGCTCGACCTCGAGGAGCGCGGACTCCTCGACCGCACCCTGATCGTCCTGGCCAGCGAGTTCAGCCGCGACATGATGCAGGAGGGCAAGCCCGACCGGCCCATCACCAACCAGGTGCCGGTTCCCGACAAGATCGAGTCCGCGGCCCACTACGGCATGCACCGGCATTTCACCGATGCCGGATGCGTCCTGCTCTTCGGCGGTGGGATCCGGAAGGGACACCTTCATGGCGTGACTGCTGATGAGCGCCCCTGCAGGACGCTGAAGGACCGGGTCGTGATCGAGGACCTGCACGCCTCGATCTACCGGGCGATGGGCATCTCACCCAGGCTGGCCTACGAGATCGAGAAACGGCCGTTCTACGTCACCCGCGACGGCGTCGGGCAGCCCATCCCGGGCCTGTTCGCGTAGCGACAGAACCCACAGGCGAGGCGGACCCGTCAGCCACCACCCCGCCCCGCCTTCACCCGGGCGCCCAGTCGGGCACCCAGTTGGGGAGCCTGGTGCACCGGCAGCCGATCCTCGGCCGTCCATCTCCGCCCGTCCCGGTGCCACTCCGCGGTCAGGACGACCTGATGTCCCTGGACCCGACCCCAGGCGCCGACCGGCAGCTGACACCCTCCCCCCAACGCGGCGAGGAAGGACCGCTCGGCCTCGACGGCGACGCCCGTGTTTCGATGGTGGATGCCGCGGCACAGAGATCGGCACCGGGCATCGTTGGAACGGATCTCCAGCCCAATCGCTCCCTGCCCCGGCGCCGGCAGCATCTCCAAGGGATCGAGGAGGGTCCCCTGGATCCCTTCCGGGGGAGGTTCCAGCGCAGCACGCACCGGCGCCGGCAGACGTGGATCGATCCGCAGCCGACCCGTTGGGCTCAGATCCCAACCCAGCCGGAACAAACCGGCCGCGGCAAGGAGCGTCGCGTCGAACTCCAGAGATGCCCAGAGTTTGCGCAGACGGGTCCCCACGTTGCCCCGGATTGGCGCGCATTGGAGGTCCGATCTTCGGGACTCGACCGAGGCGCGGCGTCGACTGCTCGAAGTGGCCACGACCGAGCGCGGAGGCAGGTCCATTAGGGTCTGATGTGCGCCGCCGAACCATGGCTGTCGTCCACCGGGCGACCAGTCCTGGGTTCCTGGAGCGGGGGCCGACGCACCCTCGCGGCTCCGGTACAACAGGACCTCCCGGACATCCTGACGCGGCAGCACACCGGCAAGCGCGAGTCCCTCGGGCAACGTCGTGGGGAGGTCCTTGAGGCTATGCACCGCGATGTCGGCCTGATCCGCCAGCAGTGACTCCTCCAGTTCCTTGGTGAACACACCGAGCGGTTGGGAAGACCCCGGACCCCAGATCGGAGCCCCGGGTCGCTGATCCCCGGAGGTCTCGACCACGACATGATCGACCCGGAGTCCGGGATGGGCCTGTTGGAGAAGCCGTTCGACCTCGCGGGCCTGTGCAAGGGCCAAGGCGGAACCGCGCGTGGCCAGACGGACCGGGATGTCAGCTCCGAGCGGCATCGGGTCGAACTGGATCCATGCCCCCCATCCGGGCAAGGCGACGCTGCATGCCCTCAAACCACGCCATCGACCGTTCCTCGACCATCCGCCGGCAGCGGTTCCGCTCCTGTTCCCGGGCCTGCAGATGGCCCTGGGCGATCCCCTGCAGGTCGTCGACATCCACCAGGAACACGCCCTCGAGATCCCGAACGGCAGGGTCGATGTCCCGCGGGACGGCGAGGTCGATGAGCAGCAGGGGACGCCGGGCGCGATGGGCCAGCAACCGCCCGAGTCGAGGGCGGTCGAGGATGTGGTGGGGCGCCCGGGTGCTGCTGATCACGATGTCGAGCCGGGCAAACTCCTCCTCCCACGCGTCGAACCGGATGGCCCGCCCCCCCAGCTCATCCGCCAGGGCCAGGGCGCGGTCGTGGCACCGGTTGCTGACGATCACCGACCGGGCACCCCGGCCGAGCAACGCGCGAGCGGTCTTCTCGGAGGTATCCCCCGCCCCGATGACCATCACCTCGCGCCCTTCAAGACCGCGACACATCGACTGGGCCAGCTCGACCGCGACGGAGGCCACGCTCGTGTTGCCACGCTGGATGCCGGTGGTCGACCGGATCTCCTTGGCGGCATGGAAGGCCGACTGGAACAGGGTGTTGAGCACACGACCCGTGCCCCCATGTCGACTGGCGACATCGTAGGAACGCTTGAGCTGCCCCAGGATCTCGGTCTCACCCAGCACCATGGAGTCGAGGCCGCTGGCCACCCCGAACAGATGGGAGGCGACCCCCCTTCCCTCGTGTCGGTACCATCCGGCGACTCCCTCGGACGAGGCCACGGCACCCCGGTGTTCCAGCGAGTTCCTCAACCCGGCCACCACGGAATCCACAGCAAGCGGGGATGCCACGTAGAGCTCGACCCGGTTGCAGGTCGACACCACCACGACCTCGTCGACCACGCCCTGCACCTGCAGGTGCCGGGTCAAGGACGGGATGTCGGCTTCGGGTACCGCGAACCGTTCCCGCACCGCAACAGGAGCCTGGTGGTGGCTCAGACCCAGGACCAACAGGCTCATGCTCGACGCCAGACGGAGGGGGAGACGCGAGCAGACGGGGTCGTGGAACGGACACGGAGCTGGGGTCGGGATCCCCACTCCATCCGCAGGCCAGCCGATCGGTGCTCCGCCCGTTTCACGTCCCTCAGTCTATGAATCACATCCGGCTTGTCCATCCAAGGGCGTGACAGCGTGCGGCGCAGGACACGGAGTGAATCCGTTGCCATGGCGGAGGCGCTCACCGTAACCTCGGAGGCGTCGGTGGACAGATGGAGTTGGACTCGGTCAGTCCACGCCGTCGCCTTCACCAAGCGATTCATGATCCCGGTCTCCCAACGCTGGCTCCTCGGCTCGATCCTGGTCGCGGCCGCGGTGGCGCCCATGGCGGGACGGATCGACTCGTACGTCCTCGACGTCCTGCTCGGGGCCACGATCAACATCACCCTCGCCGTCAGCCTCAACCTCATCAACGGCTTCACCGGACAGTTCTCCCTGGGGCACGCCGGATTCATGGCGGTCGGCGCCTATGCCTCGGCCCTGCTGACCGTGGTCTACAGCAAGCCCTTCGGATCCCTGCTTGGACACCAGCCCTTCCTGATGCTCCCGGTCGCGCTCATCGCAGGCGGGATGGCGGCTGCCGTCTCCGGACTGCTGGTCGGTGCTCCGTCGCTGCGCCTGCGGGGCGACTATCTGGCCATCGTCACACTCGGCTTCGGCGAGATCATCAAGGTGATCCTCCAGAACGTGCCCCTGCTCGGCGGGGCGCTCGGGTTGAATGGCATTCCCACACCCATCAACCGCGGATGGGCCGAGCCCGTCCTCTTCTTCAACCTCGCCACGGCCTGCATCACCGTCTACGTCGTCTGGGCTCTCGTGGACTCGACCTTCGGACGGGGCTTCATCGCGGTGGCCGACGACGAGGTGGCCACGGAGGCCATGGGCATCAACACGACCCGCTACAAGATCCAGGCCTTCGTCGTGGGTGCCTTCTTCGCGGGGGTTGCCGGAGGGCTGTACGCCCACCTGAAGGGTTCGTTGAGCCCGACCGGATTCGACTTCAACCGCAGCATCGAGATCGTGGTCATGGTGATCCTCGGCGGCATGGGACGGCATGTCGGTGTCATCGCGGCAGCCATACTCCTCACGGTCGTGCAGGAACCCCTCCGAAAGCTTGGGGACTGGCGTATGATCCTCTACGCGCTGCTCCTGATCGGCCTGATGCTGACCCGCCCCCAGGGCCTCTTCACCTGGCCGCTATGGCGTCGTACCGCCCCGGCGAAATGAACCCCGCCCGCCGGATGTCCACCACCGCCTCCCAGAACCCGCTGCTGGAACTCGACCAGGTCACGATCCGGTTTGGTGGTCTGACGGCGGTCAGCGAGGTCTCGGCAACGGTCGGGGATCAGGAACTGGTCGGCCTGATCGGCCCCAACGGCGCGGGCAAGACCACCATGTTCAATCTCATCACCGGGGTGTACCAGGCCACCGGGGGGAGCATCCGGTTCGGCGGCGATTCCACCGCCGGACTGAAGCCCTACCGCCTCACCGAGATGGGCATCGCCCGAACGTTCCAGAACATCCGCCTCTTCCCGAGCCTTTCGGTGTTCGACAACGTCCGCGTCGCGTTCCACCTCCACCTCGACCACGAGGCGATCCACTCGCTGACCCGGGGTCCGAAGTTCCGGGAAGAAGAACGTCGGATCCGCGAGCAGACCCGGGAGTTGCTGGCCATCTTCAACCTCGAGCGATTCGAGGATGCCCCCTCGAAAAGCCTCTCCTACGGGGACCAACGCCGCCTGGAGATCGTCCGGGCCCTCGCAACCCGGCCACGCCTGCTCCTGCTCGACGAACCCGCGGCGGGGATGAACCCATCCGAAAAGGTCGACCTCATGCGTCTGATCCAGTTCATCCGGGAGAAATTCCGGCTGTCGATCCTGCTGGTGGAGCACGACATGAAGGTCGTGATGGGGATCTGCCAGCGCATCCATGTGCTGGAGTATGGACGGAAGATCGCCGAGGGAACCCCCGGGCAGATCCGGTCGAATCCTGCCGTCATCGCCGCCTACCTCGGCGAGGAACAAGCCGCCGCCTAGGAATCACCGCCATGCTCGAGGTCCGGAACATCGATGTGCACTACGGCGCGATCGCCGCGCTGCGGGAGGTCTCCCTGAAGGTGGCCGAAGGCACGATCGCCACCCTCATCGGTGGCAACGGCGCCGGGAAGACCACCACCCTGCGGGCGATTTCCGGGATGGTCCGACCCAGCCGTGGACAGATTCTTTACGAGGGACAGGACATCACCGGCATTCCTCCGCACCGGCTTCTGTCCCGGGGCCTGGCCCACTGCCCGGAAGGGCGGATGGTGTTCGCGAACCTGACCGTCCGGGAGAACCTCCGCATGGGGGCCTTCCTGCAGCGCGACCGTGCGGTCATCGCACGGGAGGAGGAGTTCGTGTTCGGGCTGTTCCCTCGCCTCGAGGAACGGGAGTCCCAGCTGGCCGGCACGCTGAGCGGTGGGGAGCAGCAGATGCTGGCCATCGGTCGGGCCCTGATGGGCCAGCCGCGATGCCTGCTGCTCGACGAACCCTCCCTGGGCATCGCACCGCTGCTGGTGCGGACGATCTTCGAGAAGATCGTGGAGCTGAACCGGGTCCGGAAGCTCACCATCCTCCTCGTGGAGCAGAACGCCCACCGGGCCCTTGAGATCTCCCACGACGGCTACGTCCTCGAGACCGGACGCATCCTCCTCTCCGACCGGGCCGAGGCCCTCCGCAACAACGACAAGGTCCGCGACGCCTATCTCGGGGCCTAGTCGGCAGGAGGCATTGCAGCCACCGGGTGGCCGCCGCCCCCGGAGTCCGCGCAACCGTTGGACCTCTCGCGCTCTTCAAGGACCCAGCGCAATGGAGAGTTCACACCCCTCCGCGCTTTGCTTGCGTCGCCACGGGGGCTTGACGAATCCTCCGCGGTCCAGAGCCGGGTCCTTCCACGGGCGCCCACCGCGCCTTCGGCCACCCGGTTCGATCACCCACACCGAGTTCCATGCGCTGGTCCCAAGCCTTCATCCCCACCCTCAAGGAAGTCCCCTCCGACGCCGAGATCGTCTCCCATCAGCTCCTCCTGCGTGCCGGCCTGATCCGCAAGCTTGCCGGTGGACTCTACACCTTCCTGCCGATGGGGGTCCGGGTCCTCCGCAAGGTCGAGGCCATCGTCCGGGAGGAGATGAACCGCGCCGGCGCCCAGGAGGTCCTCATGCCCGCCCTCCAGCCGCCCGAGATCTGGCAGGCCTCCGGACGCTACGAGACCGCCCGCGACGTCCTCTTCAAGCTCAAGGACAGCGCCCAGCGCGAATGGGTCCTGAGTCCGACCGCCGAGGAGGTCATCACCACCCTCGCCGCCGCCGAGCTCAACTCGTACCGGCAGATGCCGGTCAATTTCTACCAGATCAGCGTGAAGTTCCGTGACGAGATCCGCCCACGGTTCGGACTCATGCGCGCGAAGGAGTTCTACATGAAGGACGCCTACTCGTTCGATGCGACCGACGAGGGAGCCATGGCAAGCTACCGCCGGATGTTCGACGCCTACGGCCGGATCTTCGCCCGCTGCGGACTCCAGGCTTTTCCGGTCGAGGCCGACACCGGGGTGATCGGCGGCAACC
>CAZZKQ010000160.1:0-7562 GCA_964654875.1 uncultured Verrucomicrobiota bacterium
GTGCAGGCGTATGACACTGTATGACAATCGGCCGACGGATTTTTTCAGCGCCACCAAGGAGTTCCACGGTCATCCCAGGGCTTTCTCAACTGCCACGCATCCCACTGCCATCGGCAGCTCGGCTCGGCCCACCGCTCACGATCAATCGAGGGCATCGCCACCGAGGCACGAAGCATGGGGTTCTTGGACTTCACCCCCTCATCCTGCCAAACCACTCCACCCTCAGGCACGTCAGGTCGTGCCGGACGGTTACGATCTTTCGCATGAAGGGACTCCGTCCATTGGATGACGATCGGCGTGAGGACCAAACGGCTGAACTGCCCCGGAGGGATCCCAGCAGGGAACTCGATGGCTTGTTGGGTGCGGGATCGTATTTTTTGCATGATTCGCCACGCCAAAAACCCTTTTCAGCGGGTGGCTCACGCGAGCCTGACGAATTGGGGCGATGTCCGGAGCAATGGGCGCGTGGAGTGGGACATCGATCAGGGCGGTGTGCCGGGGAGATCCGCGCTGCGATTCCAAAGCACGCCCTCACCGTCGCCGTCCGGGAACTGCTCGAACCCGGTGACGACACCGGCCAGATTGCGTGCGAAATCAATCTGCACTGACGTGTCATCGAAGAGAAAGCGCGACGCTCCGACCGGGGTCAGGACAACCGGGCTTTCAGCCGACCTCTGGCTGGTGAGCGCATTGTGGACGATGCGCAATGTGGTCAAGTCCTTGCCCCTTGAATATATGCCCTCGAAAGCCTTGAGCTGCGCGATCTCCCGGTTCACCGGTGCCGGTCGAGGGAAGGGGTTTCCCGCGGCAAAAGCCCCGAGTTGGCGACCAATGCTTCCCAGATTCGGGCCGGAGTCGGCATTGCGCAGCAGAACCACCGTGATGCGCTTGGCGGGCAGGTACTGCAGCTCGGAATGAAAGCCGTGGATTCCCCCGCTGTGGGAGAGGATACGTTCGCCGCGCAGGGTGTGGATGAACAGGCCGAAGCCATATTTTGACGCCACCGCCGGGCCCTCGGGAGTGGTCATCCGCCGGTAGGTTTCAGGCTTGAGAAAGGCCTGCTCATGCAGCGACTGGTTCCAGCGCCACAAGGACAGCAAATCACCGACGAGCGCGCCTGCGGCCTGGGGCTGGGTCATGCTGATCAGTCCGGAAGGTGCCCACGGGTTCTGGGCTTCCCGCGTGTAACCGCAGACATGGCCGGGCACCAGATGCTTGGGATCGGGGTAGAAGAGAGGTGTCGGGAATGTCACGGGTGTCTGCCACCAGGGTTTTCCGGTGATCTTCTCGATGACGGCACCCACCAGCACGTAGGCCGAATTGTTGTAGGCCCACGCGCTTCCGGGAGGGAAGTCGACCTTGAGGTCCTTGAACACCCGGATCAGTTCAGGCGTGTCCAAGTCGCGTCGTACGGGGTTGCCCATGTACCCCTCGATGTCGGTGTAGCTTTTCACCCCGCTGGTGTGGTTGAGCAACATGGCGAGGGTGATGGCCCGGCCATTGGGGAAGTCGGGCACGTATTGCGCAAGGGGGTCTTCGAGCCGGGCGCGGCCTTCGTCCACGAGGCGCAGCAGCGTGGCGGCGGCGATCTGCTTGGTCACCGAGCCGATGCGGAAACGGTGCTCGGTCGACAGCGGCACGCCAAGCTCCAGGCTGGCGAGCCCACGTGCGGTCTTCACCAGGATCTCATCACCTCGCGCCACCAAAACGGCGATGCCCGGGCCGTGGGTATCGAGGTGCTGTCGGTCGAGCAACTCGCCGGCGAAGAGGCCCATGGCATCGGCATCGGGCAGGGGTTGGGCTCGCAGTGCAAACGCGGTCAACAAGGCCAAGCTCGTTGTCAGCACTCGCGGGCGCGGGAGGGTCCAATTCATGGGGGGAACGTGATTCAGGCAATACTCTGCCACCTCCATCAAAAGCGCTACGATTTTGGATCCGATGGACAGGTTGGATGGCCGGACGGGTCCGGGACAGATTCGCCACCCAACGGTGAGAAGTGCATCAAATGGGCATGCGTCCGTTCACCGGTGAGAGAATCCGGCAGGAAGACGGCATCGCCATCGTAGGTTCGCAACGTCCCCGCAGCCCAGGGCCAGCCCATTCCGCTGCGGGGTTCAAAGCCCGGGCTAACGACCATTCGTCCACCGGAATTTTTGGATGCGTCGGCCGCCAATGTCGCCGACGTAGATGTCGCCACCGGTCGAGAGCGCGACGTCATGCGCCATCATGAACTGGCCGTCGTAGTTTCCCCATCGGCCAAACTTCGCCAGAACCTTGCCCTCGAGGGTCAGCACGGCCAGGCCTGAACGGTTGGGAGGGGCCGACGGCTGTTCACCGCCGTCCGCGACATACAGTCGTTGGTCCTTTCCGATGCGCACGCCATACGGACGACCCATCGCCGGGTCCTTCCATTGCGCCAGGAATCGCCCCTCTGCGCTGAAAACTTGGATCCGGTCATTCTCGCGGTCCGCGACATAGACCCTTCCGGATCGGTCGAGGGTGATGGCGTGCGGCACGTCAAACTGTCCGGGCCCCTTTCCCTGAGTGCCCCATTGGAGCTGAAATTTCCCCTCGGCGGAGAACTTGACCACACGACTGTTTACATATCCGTCGCTGACGTAGAACGAGCCATCCGGCGACACCGCGACATCCGTCGGCTTGTTGAAGTGCGTCTCGTCGTTGCCCCCGGTGCCGCGGACACCCCAAGCGCGGAGGAGGGTGCCGTCGCGGCCGTATTCAAAGACCTGATGAAGTCCCACGTCGGTGAGCCAGACATGGTCCCGATGGTCCACGAAGAGACCGTGGGGGAGCAGGAAGGTCCCCGCCCCCCATCGATCCACCAACCGGCCCGTCCGGGCGTCGAACACCCACACGGCCGCCTCCGCGATGGGTCCGGCCTTGGCCGGATCCTCCAGCCAAGGTCGATTGCCGCGATGGAACACAAATACGGCGCCGCGCGAATCACAGCCGATTCCAGCCACCTGGCCCAAGACTTCCCCCTCCGGCAATTTAGGCCAGCCATGCACCACCCGGAGGTCCGCTCCGTTGGCGCAGGCCGCAACGGCAAACGCGAATATGAGGCCGCGGAGAAATGCCATCGTGCCACGGATCACGAACGGGTTTGTGAACACGGCACAGTTCGGCGCGAGGTGCTGTTGCATCGGGATCATGGGCATGATGTCTGCCTGATCATCTGGCGGCTGACCATCCGAATCAGGATCGGCTGCCGCCCCCTGTTTCTCCGAGGGGACAAGCTCGGACTCCGTCCGGCGAAGTCCCGGGGGGTGGACGTCGCCGTCCATCGCAGCCGAGCCTGATTCGAAAATCGTCATCCGATCCCGGAGGGCTTGGAGGTCTCGAAAACAACCTGACTCGGTCGGGGAATCGGTGGTCAGGGCCGCCAGATTGGCCTCATTGCCCCTTCATGCAGACTTGGGGATAATTCGATCCGAACCGGTCGACCGAGTGTTCCAAGCCCAATGGAACGGTCCGGTCTCCTCGCATAGGGTTCCGACGATGCACCCCCGATTCGCAACACCAGCTCTCGCCTGGAACCCCATCGACCTGCTTCGAGGAATCGCGGTGATGTTCCTGAGCGGGTCCATGCCCATCCAGGCCGCCGAGCCGGCACCCAAGAGTCATCCGGAGTTGCCGAGCGAAACCCCGGCAACGTTCGTGCCTGTGACCAACCGGTGCAGGCGTACACCGGGCGGACCGTCCGACGGCGGATCAGTCGGGCCGGGATAAGATCCAGGCGCTCGGAAGACTCTTCGAGAACGAGGCACTGCCCGCGGCGCAGTGGCTGCAGGTCTTGTCCGCTCGCCCTGAAAACATGCTCGCGGCCAGCGGCGCAAACCCAAGTCATTCGTCGGCTGTCAGCAGGCTTCGCCCAGCATTCGTCATCAGTTCCTCAAACTTTTTTTAAGACAGTTCGCGTCCCGGTTCACTGCGAACAATCAGTGACGATCCAGCGTCGCCTGTTTCGATACCACACTCGGAATCGACGGATCGTGGAACCGAATGCGGCGGGCCAGTTCCTACTTCCGGTGGTAGTTCGGATAGGGTGGAGGCGGATGGGCCTGAGGGGGATTCTTCGCCAAGGCTTCGAGCGCCAGCTCCACCGCCTTCTCCAGCTGGGTGTCATGGCCCGCGCGCCAAGCCTTCGGATCCAGATCCACCTCCACGTCCGGCGCAATGCCGACATTCTCCACCTCCCACTGGCCTTCCGTTCCGTAGATTGCGATGCGCGGCGCCATCACCGTCCCGCCATCCAGCAGAACCGGATACCCGCCGATTCCAACCAGCCCGCCCCACGTCCGTTTTCCGACCAAGGGCCCGATCTTTGCCTTCCTGAAATACCACGGCAGCGCATCCCCACCCGATCCCGCAAACTCGTTGACCAGCATCACCTTCGGTCCTGGATGCGCGCCAAACGGGAACGACTGCTCGCGTCCATCCCGCTCAATCGCATAATTCATTACCCCGCGCCGGAGATGATCCACTACGTAATCCGCCAGCCTTCCCCCGTGGTTGTATCGTTCATCCACCACGAAGCCTTGCTTGTCCTGTTGCGCGAAATAGTACCGTGTGAAGCTGGTATACCCACCCGAAGCCGTATCCGGGAGATGAAGATACCCCAACCGACCCTGGCTCAACCGGCTGACCGTCCGCCGGTTCTCCTCCACCCAGGCTCGGTGACGGAGCTCCTTTTCGCTCCCCACCGGCTTGACCTTCACCTCGCGTGCCGCCGTGCCATCTGGATTTGGCCCGACCTTCAAGACGACGATTCGATCCGACATGTCTTGGAAGTAGGAGTAAAGCTCCGCAGTCCCTGGAAGGTTGTGCCCATCCACCTCCAGTAAATAGTCACCCACCGCTACATTGACCCCGGGTTCAGTCAATGGCGCACGCAATTCCGGATTCCAATTCTCGCCGTCAAAAATCCGAACAATGCGATGCCGACCATTCTCCACCGAATAGTCCGCCCCGAGCAACCCCACTTTCACCGTTGGAACCTCCGGCCAATCCCCTCCTCCCACGAACATGTGGCCCACCGTGATCTCCCCCAGCATTTCCTCGAAGAGGTAATTCAGATCCTGCCGACTCGCCACCCCTGCCAGATAGGGTTCATACCGCGCCATGGTCGCCAGAAGGTCTAGTCCATGCAGGCCTGGATCGTAGAGGTAATCGCGCTCAATACGCCAAGTCTCGCGATACATCTGCCGCCATTCCGCCAGTGGATCCACCAGGAGCCGGGAATCTCCCAGCTTGATCGCCCCATCCCCTTCCTTCGGCGCCGACTCCGATCCGGCGATGAACCATGCCTCCCCCTTCTGGTAGAGCACCTTCTCCCGATTTTCGGAAACGGTAAAATGCTGGACCCCATCCAGGAACTTTTCCGTCTTCCGATTTGCCAGGTCAAACCGTTGGACAGTTAGTGTCGGAGACTCCTTGGAATCCTTGTCAATCGTTGGTCCCTCAAGCGCGAAAACCACATTCGACTTCCCGGCCACCAGTCCCCTGTAGTTTTTGGCAGTCAGCGGGAGCGCCACGATCCGTTGGCTGAACCTGTCAAAATCCATTTTTGTCACCGGCACGGCATTTGTTTTTTCTTCGCCGGACGCACCCTCCTTGCTTCCTGCCTCCACCTTGGCCATATCCGCACCGTTCTTATCTCCCTCCCTTTTTGCCTCAGTCTTCTCCTCATCGCTTTCCGCGGCCAACGGGGACGATGCCGTCTTGTCCAGCACCGCCAGATACACACTCCGCGTCAAAGGCCGGTTCATCCCCGACAGATCGAATTTCACCGCCCGAGGCCCAATATCCGTGCTCGCCGCAAAATAGAGGTATTTCCCACTGTCCGCGAACACCGGATACGCAGCGTCGCCCAATCCATCCGTCAGCTGCGTCGATTTCCCCTCGGTCACCGAGTAAACGAACACGGCATGGAAGGTGTTGGAGAGATCCCGGGAATAGGCCAGCCAGCGGCTGTCCGGGGACCAGGTCAGGAACGTCGGATCCGAGCCCGAATAGATCGATGAATCGATTTTCACCGGGGCGCCATTGGTCAAGGTCAGAATCCAGTAGCTCCCGCGCTTGTCGCTGTATGCAATCCGCTTTCCATCCGGCGACCAGGTCGGCGCAAAGAAAAACGACGGCGAGTCCCCGAGGGAATACTTCTTCACCTCACCTTGGCCCTCCTGTCCCCGCACATGGAGGGCGTATTCCCCCGATTCATCGGAAAAATAGGCCACCGACTTGCCATCCGGGGACCATGCCGGGTCACGTTCCGCGATTCCCGACGTCCGGGTCAGATTTCGCACGTCCCCCTTTTCCGCGGGTATCGTGATAATGTCCCCCCGCACCTCAAACACTGCCCGTTGCCCGGTTGTCGAGAGCCGCCCCTTTGCGAGTTGCTTCCCTTCGAACTTTTTGTAGTGCGGACGCACCTCTGGAAAATCCCCAGCCACCCGAATCGCGACCGCATGCTCAGTTCCCGACCTGGGGTCAAACAGGTGGATGATGCCAAAGTGCTCGTAGGCAATAACGTCCGGCCCCGCCGAGGCCGACTTCAGATCCAGCCCCTCGTTCTTCACTACCTGCCGCACGCTCTTCCGTTTTGTGTCATAGGCAAACAGGCTGACCGGCCCATTCCGATCTGAAAGGAAGTAAACTGTGTCCCCCAGCCACATCGGATTGAAATCGTTCGAATTATCCCGTGGGACCTTTTCGATCGACGAGTCCTCCAGCGTGGCAATCCAGATCGGCCGCGTCTGGCCACCCCGGTAACGCTTCCACGCCGCCTGCCACTGCAGGACCGGAACGTAAGCGAGATGAGTCCCATCGGGAGAAAACGTGCCCTCCTCGGCCCTAGGCAAGGGAATCTCGGTCGCCGCCCCACCACCCACTGGAACCGTGAAAAGCCGGGCGCTGTCGTTTGCGCTGTCCCGCAGCGAAGAAAACAAGACCCGCTTCCCGTCCGGCGACCAGCCAAACGCCAGATCCTTCCCAGGATGCGACGTCAACCGCACCGGATTGCCACCGGTGGACGGGACGACATATACGTCCGAATTCCCGTCATATTCTCCGCTAAACGCCACCAGCGAACCATCCGGGGAAAAACGCGGGTTCTGCTCGCGGCCTGGGTGTGAGGTGAGCCGGACCGCATCCCCGCCCGAGCGGCCTACCCGCCATAGGTCTCCGGCAAAGACAAACACGATTTGATCCCGGCTCACCGTCGGCTGGCGGAGCAGCAGAGGGGGCGACGCGACTGAATCAGCACCCAGACCGTAAAGGGCACGGGTGAACGCAAACACAGCACCCATCCATCGCAAAAACCTCATGGAATCCACCTCATCTCCAAGAGACCAAAGGCACCCGGCCCACTTTTTCAACGGCGCGGTGTTCATGAATTAAATGGTTCGTGACCGCCTCAGCGACAGCACTGTACGTCAGGGTTTCCACCACCGACCAAAGGACCGACTCCCAACGCAAGGAGGTGGAGGCTTTTTGTCAGACCAGAGGCTACTCAAAAGTCCGGCTCTTCGTCGAGCATGAGTCCG
>CAZZKQ010000161.1:0-7410 GCA_964654875.1 uncultured Verrucomicrobiota bacterium
CCGGGTGAGACCGGAGACCAGCCCATCCTCTATGTGTTCGCCGCCGGCAACGACGGGGCAGGGGGGGACAACGGCATCGGCGGCGTCCCCGACACCATCCTTTCCCCGGCCAATGCCAAGAATGTCATCACCGTCGGCGCCCTCGAGAGTCCCCGTTATCTCACCAATGCGGTGATCAGCGGAACCAACGGACTTCCCGTCCAGATCGGTTCCCAGGTCCTCGTGCCGGGATGGGAGACCAATGGAGGTCCCTACTTCACCAACCGGATCCTCGAGAAGCGGACCGACTCCGACTGGCAGGTCGCCGGGTACTCCAGCCGTGGCAACGTTGGCATCGGCATCGAGGGTACGGTGGGTCGGTTCAAGCCGGACGTCGTCGTTCCCGGAACGTTCATCTCATCGGTGCGATCGACCCAGTGGAAGCCGCCTGAATTGCCTGTTTCCCGTTCCCCGTTCTACCCCATCGCCTCGCTGATGGCGGAGGTCGATGACGAGGTCCTGCCGAACTACCGGTTCGAGTCGGGCACCAGCATGGCTGCACCGGCCGTTTCCGGGGTGCTGGCCCAGATGCAGGAGAACTTCGAGTACAAGGTGAAACAGTTCCCGTCCGCCTCGACCTACAAGGCGCTTCTGATCAATTCCGCGCGCGCCACGAGCCCGGGCTACATGCCCAGCCGAGACGAGGTGTTCAACTACGGGGGCTGGGGGCGTCCGAATCTGCAGCGGGCCCTTGGGCGCGGTTTCCGCTCCACCGTCGATGGGCGCGAGGTGGATGTCCTCGCCGTCGAGAACAACAAGGGGCTGTCCACGGGCGAGTCGGTGGACTTTGACCTCGCCATCCTGAGCACCAACGCGCTGGAGGAGGCCCTCAGGATCACCCTGGTCTGGACCGATCCCCCCGGCGATCCGTTGGTCGGACCCAAGCTGGTCAACGACCTCGATCTCATCGTCTCCAACCGGATCACCGGGGAGCTCTACTGGGGCAACGACCTCAACCGGGAATCCGGCTTCTCCGTGGGCCATGGGACGAACGACATCTCGACCAACGGTCTGCCCACCCTCGACCGGATCAACAACGTCGAGCGGATCATTCTCGCCCCGCCCCTCAGCTCCAACCTGGTCATCACGGTCGTGGCCCGTCGGGTCAACGTGAACAGCGTCCGATCCAACACCAATCGCATCGCCCAGGATTTCTCGCTCGCCTTCGCTTCGGATGGGGCTCCCTCGGCGACCAATGTCATCGCAACGGTCGGGGTGCCGAAGGGCGTGAATCCGGTGGCGGCCAGCTATGTCCGTCCCCCGGTGCTGTCGATGACGAACAGCTCCGCCTTCCTCAACCAGCGGGTGGGTGCGAATTCGCCATTGGTCGGGGGAACCAACGGACAGTTCCAGCAATGGCAGTTCTACACCTTCACCAATGCCCCCGGAACCGTGACCAATGGGGATCTCGTCTTCACGAACGGCAGCAACGTGGTCTTCGTGACCTTCCCGGTCGGGAACCTGTCCCGCGGGCGGACCAATGGTCCGGACATCGATCTCTACGTGTCGCATGATCCCGGTCTGACGAACCTGGACGTGAACGCGGTCGCCGCAGCCCGTAGATCGACCACCCGGGGCGGCAATGAGCTCGTCTACTTCCTTGGGGATCCGCCGGCCCCCGACAATGTCTTCTACGTGGGTGTGAAGTCCGAGGACCACATGGCGGGCGAATACGGGTTGGTCGGGGTGAGCACCGACCAACCCCTGACGGCCTTCAATGAACAGGGCTTCCCGATGCCCCTGGCCGTCCCCCTCGTCCAGCCCATATCCGATGGAACACCGTCGAATCCCGGTCTTGGGACCTACATGGCGATCAACATCATCCCGACCCCGATCCGGGCGGTGTACGCCACGGTCACGACGACCCATGAGAATTTCCCGGACCTGCTCACGTCTCTGAACTTCGGTCAGAACGCCGTCGTCCTGCAGAACCATTCCCGGCTCCTTGGGCTCGACTCCGGAACCAACATCCAGGTGCGCTATGACGACACGGGCAGCGGGATGACCGGGACCCAGCCCTCGGACGGGCCTGGATCGCTCATCTCCTTCCTTGGCTACCCCGCCAGCGGTGCCTGGTTCCTCCAGAGCGTCGACAGCGCCCTCGGATACGTTGGCCGCATCAACAACCTCTCGCTGGTCATGCCGCCCAACGACTTCGGCGACCAGTGGGTGGCGCGGTGCGTCAACCCGGACTCCGTCGGTCTCGAGGTCATCCTCGTCCCGCCGGACGCGAGCCGTCTCACGGTGTCGATCATCGACATCAATCCGCCGCTGCCCCTCGACGTCTACATCATGAGGGACGAGTACCCGGACATCTCGAATCCGGATGCCGCCGACAAGTATGCCCGGATCCCAGCCTCGGGTGGCAGCGTCTCGATCGGCACCCGGGATGTCCCGCCGCTGGAGGCCGGGCGCTATTTCATCGCGGTGTACAACCCGCACAACGTGCAGGTTTGCTATCGGATCCGCGGACGGATCGAGCGGAATCTGGATGCCAGCTACACCCGCTCGTTCACGGCGATCGAGAAGGGGTTGATCCCCGACGTCGCCCGTACGGTGTCCACCCTCACCGTGGATGATGAGCGGAAGATCACGGCGATGGACATCGGGGTCCGGCTGGACCATCCGAGGGCGTCCGACCTCTCGATGCGCCTCGGGAATCCCAATGGCTACAGTTCGGTCCTCTTCGAGAACCGGGGTGGTACCACGGCCACCAATCTGGGACAGAGTGTCGTCTCGACGAACAACGACTTCCAGCATGTGGCCCTCACCTTCGATCCTGTCTCGAGGAGGTCCATCGTCTTCGTCAACGGCCAGATCGCCAGCCAGGGTCTGTTGCCTCCGGGCTTTGTCCCGGCGACCAGCAACCGGCTCTATTTCGGAATCGATCCGACCCCCAATGGACTGGTCCCCAATGGGGGCGTCCGGGTGGATGACTTCGGGTTGTGGAAGCGGGCGCTGCGTCCCCAGGAGATCCGCGACATCTATCTTCGCGGCGTCCAGGGCGAGCCCAAGCAGCGGATCGATGCCGCGGCGGGCCTCTGGGCGCTCTGGCCCTTTGATGCGATCCTCGGGACGACGGCTCCGGATGGCATCGATGCCTTGGGAACCAACAGCGTCGTCTTCAATTTCTTCTGCTCCACCGCGCCGGGCCAGTTCCCCGGGAGCCGGTCGGTGTTCGTCGAGGGCAAGGAGCGGGGCATCGCGCGGACGCGAAGCGAGGTCAATCTCCGCCCGGGCTCTGCGTTCACCCTTGAGGGATGGGTCTACATTCCGCCTCCGGGCACCAATGCGGTGTTTGCCGGATGGTGGGGTGAAGGGAGCGACTTCAAGTTTGGCCCCGGACTGATCAGCAACCCGACCAACGGACTTGGGTCCATCACCGCGGTGATGACCTCCACGACCGGGCAGCAGATCCTGATCAATTCGGCGCCGAACCAGTTCGAGAGAGGCCGCAAGGTCACCAACATCCTGTTCGCCACCTTCAGCGAGAACACCAACCGGGCCCATGAGAAGATCAAGTTCGTGCCGCCGCCGTTCGCTGGCCGGGTCGAGACCAACATGTTGGTCGTCAAGGATGATTTCGAGGATCTCGACCCGATCCCCTACCTGGCCGGTGATGCTGTCCGGGACTGGTTCGTGGTCACCAACACCATGACCATCTGGCTGAACCCGGTGCTGTCCTACAACAGCAGCCGCAAGCTGATGGTTTTGTCCAACAGCGTGGTGCGACGGACCTTCCCGGTGGTGAGCGGCGAGAAGTATGCGATCAGCTTCGCTTCCCGGCTCGTCTCCGACGAACGGAGCGCGGTCAATCCTGCGGTACTCATCGACGGCGTGAAGGTGACCCCTCCGCCGATCGTCCTTGGCACCAACGAGTGGAGCACCAACAACGTCTATGTCTTCCGGGCCACCAAATCGACGGCAGTGCTTGAGTTTGATTCCCTCAGTGTTCCTGCCGGATCGCATGGCATGCTCTTGGACGACGTCCAGCTCATCCAAGTCGCTGGTTCGATGACGTACCTGCCTGAAGAGCCTCTCGGTCCGCTCCTGGGGGCTGGCTTGGGAACCTGGAGCCTCGAGGTGGACGACACCCGGTCACCCTACGATGGACGCCTTCTCGACTGGCAGCTGACCCTCACCTTCGCTCCGGAGATGCTACCAGCTGTCCGGCTTACGAACGGGACTCTGTTTACCACGAACGTCGTCGGAGTGGAGCCTCGGTATTTCTATATCGATGTGCCTCTCGAGGCATCGGCTGCGACCAACTATCTGAGGAGTTTGACCGGTGGAGGCCTTGCGCTTTGGCACAACCCCGTCGGGCTTCCGGGCCAAGGAGGACTCCCAGATGACCAGACATTGATCAACCCCACGGTTGGCGACACCAATTACTTCAGGACGATCACCACGAACTCACCACCCTTGCTCATCCCCGGTCAACGATACTTCCTGTCGGTTCAGAATCTGGATCCCGGGCAATCCAATTGGTTCAGCGTCCAGGTGGACTTCGGTCTGCCCATTCGTCCCCTCACCAACAACATCTCATTGAGAGCGACCAACTCAAACGTGGGTCTCCTCGATTTCTACTCGTTTGAAGTGTCGTCAAACGCTCTTGCGGTGACGTTCATGATCACCAATCAGACCGACAATCTGCAGCTTGTGGCCCGCAAGGGTCCTCAACTTCCCTCCCGACAGGCATTCGACTACAGCAGCACGAACGTAGGGGATATTCCTGAGGTGATCGTGATCGATCGGATCAGTCAGCCGGTTCCGCTTTCGGACGGGCTGTGGTACCTCGGAGTCTACTCGGCGAGCACAAACCCTGGTACCCCGATCTCGTATTCGATAGTGGCTTCCGAATACCAGGCGAAGGTCATCGGGTTGACCAACGGTTCCCCCTACCGCGGACAGATCACCAACAGTTCGGAGGTGGCTTATTTCTATCTCGATATCCCGGAAGACCCGAGCAGGGCCACCTTTGCGCTGACCCAGCTGAGTGCCGGAGCAGACCTGTATCTGCGCCGCGATCTACCGCTGCCGAGCACCAACAATTATGAATACGCCTCCACAAATGCCGGCCGATTGGACGAGACCATTGAGCTGACACCGAACAGCCTTCCTGTCCCATTGATTCCGGGGCGGTGGTACATGACGGTGGTTCCCCGGGATGTGGTGCCCGTGGATTTCACGATCATGGCAAGCTACGAGGCGAATAATTTTGATACCATACCGCTCGAGAACGGTACCCCGCTCGAATTGGTCGACGCACCTCCGACCAACAGTGTCTTCTTTTCGTTCGCTGTTCCCCCTGCCCACAAGGCTGTTCTATTCGAGGTCTATAACTTCACGGAGCCGGTGCTGTTGCTGGTTTCGAAGGGAACGATTCCTCCCTTGGCGGCCAAGACCAATGTGTTTGTAGCCCCCTCCCCGACTCCTACGGGTCAGAGAATCGCCATCCGCTCGGAGACATTCGGTGACATCGCAGGGGAGTGGTATCTCCAGGTGCAGGTCAACTCGACAAATGCGGCGAATTTCACCGTGCGTGGCACGCTAGAGGTGGATGGAATGTTGGTGAGTGGGCAGCCGATTGAGGCCAGCATCCAAGCTGGCACCGGGACCGGACTGGTGATGTCCGTGACGACCGTTCCCGGCGAACGCTATGCCGTCCGGTCTAGTCCCACCCTCACGGCCGACCCGGCCACCTGGACGACCGTCACCACCGAGGTTGCCACCTCCGATCTCCTCAACTTCATCCTCCAGCCTCCGACGGGTGGGGAACCCCTGTTCTATCGGGTGGTCCAGATCCCGCCCTGACCCGTTGGCATGTCCCCGGTCGGACTGGTCATCTCCCTGAACCCGGCGGTTGACGTCGAATGGCGCCTTCCCCGGGTGGTGCCGGAGGAGAAGAACGAGATTGAAGCCGAGTCCCGATGGCCGGGTGGCAAGGGGATCAACGTGGCCCGTTGGCTCAGGTGGTGTGGGTTTTCCACCCGCATCCTGCTGCCTCTCGGTGGATCAACGGGTCGGGATCTCGCCCGGGGGCTTCGTTCGGAAAAGATCCGGTTCCTCCGCTTCCCGATCTCCGGAGCCAACCGCTGCAACGTGGTCGTGTCCCCACGGACCGGTCCCCAGTTCCGTTTCAATGCGACCTGGCCCCGCCTGGAGAAGTCGGAATCGCAGGGGCTGAAATCCATGGCAATCGACTGGATCCGTCGATCGGATCCCGTGGTGATCTCCGGAACCCTCGCCTTCGGCTCGCCGGCGAACACCTACGCCGACCTCGCCCGGGAGGCGAGACGGGCCGGGGTCCGGCTGTTCCTCGACTGCGACCGGGAACCCTTCGCCCGCGCTGCGCGCCAGCAGCCATTCCTCGTGAAGCCCAATGAGTTCGAACTCGCCCAGTGGGCGGGCCAGGATCTCGGGTCCGATTCTGAAGTGCTGTCGGCCGCGGAGGCCCTCTCGAGCCTGACGCGGAACTGGGTGCTGGTGTCCCGGGGCGAACGCGGCGCACTCCTCGTCCATTCCAGGCTCGGCCATGCGGTCGAGGCCACGCCTCCCCGCGTTGCCGTCCGCAACACCGTCGGCGCCGGGGATGCCCTGCTCGCCGCGGTGGTCGCCGAGTCTTCGGAGAGCCACGACCCCGTCGATTGGTTGATCGCCGGCGTCGCGGCGGGAACCTCCGCGACCCGGGTGGCGCCCGGAACGCTGCCGTCGCGTGCCGACTGGGAGAAGATGAAGGCCCGCATCCGGGTCAATCCGGTGCGGGCCTGATGGGGTGGGAGTGGGACAGCGGGGCAGGGCCCCGGCGCTCACGGAGCGGCCGGAACCAGGCGGTAGAACAATCCCTTCTTCGACTCCGCGGTGGTGTTGATGTCCATGGTGGCCCCGAGGTTGAGGACGCCTCGCGCCACTCGGGTCCAGTGTACCAGGTCCTCCGACGCCTCAAGATCCATCGGGGTCCCATCGTCGCCACCCACCATCACGAGCTCATGCCGACCGTCCCGGGTCGGACGGAGGGGTGCGATCCGCGGCTGATCCGGTTCCAACACTCCGATGCCCGGAACCACGCCAGCACCGGGGTTCTTGATGTCATCGCGGCCCCAGACAATCCCATCGCCGATGACGACCAAGGTCGGGAACGAACGGACGGTTTCGTCCCCGATCCGGGCCCGGACCAGCAGCAGCGAGAGTCCCTCGGTGGGTTCCTTCCAGGTAAACGACCACGGCTCCTGCGTGACCGTCCCCAACTCCTTCAGTTCGCCGCCGGAGATCGCGAGGAACTCGACCGACTGGATGGCGTCGCCGGTGGTGGGCTTCACCACGATCTCAAGGGGTTGGACGGCCGGGAGGCGATCGCCATTCTGTGGGGAG
>CAZZKQ010000162.1:0-7397 GCA_964654875.1 uncultured Verrucomicrobiota bacterium
CCATGCGCCGCGATGCCGAGGCCCTCGGGATGGATCAGGAGATCCCCCGCCTCGACCGGGAGATCGAGCGTCTCAAGCCGCCTGCGGCCAAGCCGGCCTCCGGTCGGTGAGGGGGCTTCGGAGGACGGGTTCGATTCCCGGCAGCATTTTTCCGGCGGCTCCTCATGGAAATCCGTTGCGTCTCCGGCCTTGGAGTCGAGACAATTCCTTCGGGTAGTTCGATCCGATCAAGGATCCCTTCATCCCGCCGCTTCCATCCCAAGAACCAGCCAACACCAATGAAGAAGACTTGGAACCTCCTCCGGACCGCCTTCGTGGTCCTTTGGGCCACCTGGACCGTCCATGCCGCGGACCCCTTCAAGATAGAAATTGGATCACCTCAATGGTCCATGGCGACCGATGCGGCCTCGATCACCAACAATGGCGTCGAAATCACGGGGATTCCTGAGGTGGGATCGATCAAGCTGATCAGGAATGTTGTCGTCCGTAGTGATGATCTGATCGAGGCCGGCCTAGGGGACGCCAAGCTTCCCACGGGGTCCTTCTGGATCAATGGATTCCCGATGTGGGTGAGCAGCGCCCGGATCGTGAAGAGCGAGAAGAAGATCCACCTGGAGGTGGGCATTGGTCTCCCCGAGTACATTATTGAGACTCGCATAATAGGGTGTCATTCTGGCCATAATGTGGACTGCTTGTAGCAGGCAGCAATGATGGAGCGGCGGCGACGCATGCGGCGAAGGGCGGCAGTGGCTTGCATGCTGAGGTCCCAGGCTTGGGTGGCGACAAGATTGCCGATCTGGTGTGTCTTGAGATTGGCCCACATGAACTCGACAGGATTGAGTTCGGGAGCGTACGCCGGCAACCGCTCGACCACGATGCGTCCGCCCGTGCTGGCGACGTAGTCCTGGACCAAGCGACTGCGATGGATCGGAGCACCGTCCCAGATGACGGTCAGGTTCCCCGGGACATGCCGCTGGAGGTGGCGGAGGAACTCGATGACTTGGGGGCCCTTGATGCTGCCGGGGTGGATCTGGAAGTAGAACCGGTACAGGGACAGGCCGCCGATCATGGAAAGACTCTTCCAGCCAAAGGTTTCCTGGATCATGGGCGTCTGTCCTCGGGGCGCCCAGGTGCGTACCCGGGTGGGGCGAGTGCTCAGTCCGCTTTCGTCGATGAAGACGAGGGTTCGGCCCTCTTTGCGGGCTTTTTTTTTATCGCCGGCCACTCGACCCGCCTCCAACGGCGGATCTTGGGCTCGTCGCGCTCAATGGCGCGGCGTTCCGGGCGTTGGCAGCTGAACCCGTTGTCACCCAACAGGCGCCAAACGTGGCCGGGATGATACTCGACCCCGGTCAGCTCCTTGATGAGGGCTGCCACACGGGGGAGCGTCCATAGGTTGGTCTTGTAGCCACGGCTCACCGGTCCGGCGACAAGTGCCCTCACAACCGACTCGGTCTGCACCGCCGTCAGCTTGGACTTGCGGCCCGCCTTTCCCTTGCTGGCCAAGGCAGCCTTGCCTCCCTTTTCCCACGCCGACTTCCAACGGTAGGCCACCTGACGGCTCACCCCCAGCATCCTCCCGACCTCCGGAGCCGAGATGCCCTTTTCGAACATTGCAGCAGCCTTAACCCGCCGCTTCTCCATCCATCCATGATCTCGTGTCAGCGCCATGCACTGACGATACTTGGTTAAATCAATATGTCACTCTATTTTGCGAGTCTCAATAGGCGTCGGGAGACGGGAGTTGAGAGACGGATCAAAGGCCAGTACGAAGAGTTCCTTGAACATCTCCCCTCCCAAGCCCGTCGGGCCACGCTGGATGCGCCGGACCCGGAAACACGCGTGGTTGAGGGGATTGTGCTGGATCGCCGGAGCGATGGCAGAAGGTCTCGCCCTGCTATCCGGCACTGCCGCCGATCCCGGAGACGCGGCCACCCCCTGGCAGACCACCCTCGAGAAGCGATCCCAGTGGTGGAGCTTCCAGCCGCTGAGGGATTCCGGGATTCCGGAGAACCCGCCGGGTGACGACACCACCCATCCGGTCGACCGGTTCCTCCGAACCCGGCTCCGGACGGCCGGACTCGGGCCCTCACCCGAAACGGATCGCGCCACGCTCCTGCGTCGGGTGACCTACGTCCTGACCGGTCTGCCACCCACGCCCGAGGAGACCGCCGCGTTCCTCGCCGATGCCGACCCCGAGGCCTACGACCGCGCCGTGGATCGGCTCCTCGATTCGCCCCGGTTCGGCGAACGCTGGGCCCGGCATTGGATGGACCTCGTCCGCTACTGCGAATCCCACGGCTCCCAGGGCGACCCGGAACTCCCGATGGCCTGGCGCTATCGCGACTACCTCATCCGGGCCTTCAATGCCGACGTCCCGTACCCCCAGCTCGTCCGGGAACACATCGCCGGCGATCTGCTGCCGAACCCGCGGATCAACCCCTCTGAGGGCCTCAACGAATCCGCCATCGGCCCGGCGCACCTCCGGATGGTCGAGCACGGATACGTGCCGGTCGACGCCCTCGACGACTCCGTGAAGGTGGTCGACAACCAGATCGACGTCGTCACCAAGACCTTCCTCGGACTCACGGTCTCCTGCGCCCGGTGTCACGACCACAAGTTCGACCCGATCAGCCAGCGCGACTTCTTCGCCCTCTACGGGATCTTCGCCTCCTGCCGTCCAGGACAGGTCGTGATCGATTCCCCCGGGGTGCGATCCCGCAATCTCGACGCACTGGCCACGCTCAAGGAACGCATTGGCCAGGGCCTCGACACCGCCTGGCACCGTTCGGCCCGGACCCTTCCCGGGACCCTGCTCGCCCAGGCCGACCGCTCGGCCCGGCTGGCACGTCTGGACGGGGCGATCCGGGACACCATCGAGGGGATCACCCGCATCGAGTCCCGGGTGCGAACCGACTGGGCCCGGGAACGGAAACGTCCGACGCCTTCCGAGGTGCCGGCGCCCTTGGCGCGGTGGACGTTCGAGACGGACCTGCAGGATTCGGTCGGATCGATGAACGGCCGGGCGGAGTCCGGTGCCACGATCCGCAACGGTCGGCTCGTTCTGCAGACCCCCGACGCGCACGTCGTCACCACCCCGCTCCCGGTGGAACTCCGCGAGAAGACGCTGGAAGCCTGGGTCACGCTGGCCGACCTCGATCAGCGTGGCGGTGGGGCCCTGACGGTCCAGACGCCCGACAGCGCCGTCTTCGACTCGATCGTCTTCGGTGAACGGGAACCCGGCCACTGGATCGCCGGCAGCGACTTCTTCCGCCGCACCGACGATGCCGCCGGGACCCGGGAGACAGCCCGGCCGGACGAGCTGATCCACATGGCGATCGTCTACCGGTCGGACGATTCGATCACCCTCTACCGCAACGGACAGCCCTATGGCCGGAGCCATACGCGCGGGACTCTGACCCCGTTCGCGGCGCATTCCGGACGCGTTGTGCTCGGACGCCGTCACCTGGCCCCCGGCGTCTCGGCCCTGCGGGGTGAGATCGAGGAGGCCCGCCTCTATTCCCGGGCCCTGGAACCCGTCGAGGTCCTCGCGTCCTACCGGGCCGGGGTGGAAACCCTGCCCGACGCGGAACTGCTCGCGCGGCTGACCCCCGAGGAACGCACACGGCTTGAGGTTTTGCGCCGGGACCTGGAGGACCTCCGGGCCCGTCAGAACTCCCTGGTGGCGGAGATCCCGAAGGAGGACCCTTGGACCGCAGCCTTGGACCGGGCCTCCCAGGAAGAGACGTCCCCCCTGCATGCTTGGGTGAAACTTGCCCCTCTTGAAGGAGAGTTGTTCCGACAGGGCTGGCTGGACCTCTCGAACCGCTGGTCGTCAGAACTCGACGCCCGACGCGCGTTCAACGCCACGAACCACACGGTAGTCTGGAACCTCACCGGGCCGGACGCCGCACTGTGGTTCCAGTCAGGGTTGTCTACGCCGCCCAGCGCCATTCCGGCGGGAGGGTTCACGGTCGAGCCCGCAGGCGACCGTGTCGTCCAGGGGCTCCAGCCAGCCGGCATCCAGTCGAATTCCCTGACCCGCAAGCAGCCGAAGGTCGTCACCTCACCTCGGTTCAAGGTCGAAACCGACAGCATCAGCCTCCGGGTCCTCGGAGAACACACTTCGGCCCGGCTCGTCGTGGAGAACTACGCGATCGGTGGAGGAGGTCTCTACCCGGCCCAGACCGTAGGACAGGACGAGATGGGCTGGATCCGGCTCGACACCGCCTACCGGAAGGGATCCTTGGCTTACATCGAACTGGTCACCGCGGAGGACTTCCCGAATCCTGGACTCCGGTCTGGCGGTCGCCCGTTCCAGGATGGGCGCGCCCACTTTGGAATCTCAGCGGTCGCATTCCACAACAGCAGCCAGCCGCCGCGGGAGACGAATCTCCCCATCGCGTTCCTGCTGCGCCACCCCGCCCCAGAATCCGCCCGGGATCTCGCAGGCCTGTATGGCCGCCTCCTCGACAAGGCCTTAGAGCACCGCTCAAAAGGATCCCTCGCGCCGGATGAATTTGCCTTCCTCGACGCCTTTGTCCGGCTCGATCTGTTGCCGACGTCGTTGGAACGCCTTCCGGAACTCACCCCTCTTGTAGCCGAGTATCGTCGCCTCGAATCCGAGATCCCGGTCCCGCGTCGCGCCCCGGGGGTTCATGAGGCGGCCGGCTTCGACCAGCCCCTCCACATCCGCGGACAGCCCGACAAACCCGGTCCGGTCGTGGCCCGGCGTCACCTCGAGGTCTTCGGGGGGCGCGACTATTCCGCATCCGCCCGGAGCGGGCGTCTTGAGCTGGCCGAGGATCTGGCGGATCCCTCCAACCCGCTGGTCAGCCGTGTGATGGTGAACCGCCTGTGGCATCACGTCTTCGGACGCGGACTCGTGGGGTCCACCGACAATTTCGGGGCGCTCGGCGAACCGCCCACCCACCCCGAGCTTCTCGATTTCCTGGCGCGGCGCTTCAGGGACCGGGGTCGGTCCATCAAGGACACGCTCCGTCTCCTCGTCACATCCCACGCCTTCCGTCAGTCGAGCACCCCCTCCGAGGCGGCCCGGCGGGTGGACCCAGCCAACGATCTGCTCTCCCACGCGCGGGTCCGACGTCTCGAGGCCGAGGGGGTCCGCGACGCCATCCTGTCCGTCACGGGACAACTGGACCTCCGGATGTTCGGTCCCGGGGTGAATGTCTACTACGTCGGGAAGACCGAGGGCGGCGGTCCGTCGGGTCCGTTGGACGGGGATCGACGCCGCAGCGTGTACCAGCGGATCCGTCGCAACGCCCACAATCCGCTGCTCGAGGCCTTCGACGCTCCCAAGCCGGCCTCGACGCGGGGTCGGCGCGACTCGACCAACGTCCCGGCCCAGGCCCTGACCCTGCTCAACGATCCGTTCGTGATCGAGATGGCCGCGCGATGGGCCGCCGAGGTCGTCGCCGCCAGGCACCCGGGCGAAGTGCGGATCGCCTCGATGTTCGCCCGGGCGATGGGGCGTCCGATCACCCCCGCCGAAGCCGAGGCCGCCCGGGGGTTCATCGGGGAGCTTGCCACCGAACAGGGCGTGTCGGGCCCCGGGATCGAGACGACTCCGAGGGTCTGGCAGGACTTCGCCCAATCCCTCTTCTGCATGAAGGAATTCATCTATGTCGACTGACCGCCCCACTGGAATGGCACCCGGACCCCGGACCCGGCCGTTGACGCGTCGCGAGATGCTGGCGCGGTGTTCCACCGGGTTCGGCATGGTGGCGCTTGCCGGGTTGTCTGGACGGTCCCTCGCGGCGCCCGGACCGTTCGATCCCCGGCCGCCGCATTTCCGACCGAAGGTGAAGAGCGTGATCTTCTGCTTCATGTCCGGGGGCGTCTCGCACGTCGACTCCTTCGATCCCAAGCCAAGGCTCAAGCGGGACCACGGCAAGCCGATGCCGGTCCCGGTGCGGCCGACGATGTTCAACCAGAACGGGAACATCATGGCCTCGCCGTGGGAATTCCATCGGCGCGGGCAGTCGGGCCTCCCAGTCAGCGAGCTGTTCCCGCACATCGGGTCCTGTGCCGACGACCTCGCTGTGATCCGTTCGATGACCAGCACGGGGAACGAGCACGCCCAGGCGAACTACTTCATCCACACAGGATTCACGCTCGCCGGATTCCCCAGCGCCGGGGCTTGGATGAGCTATGGGCTCGGCAACGAGTCGGACCAGCTCCCGGGCTTCGTGGTCCTGGCCAGCGGCGGGGTTCCCCTCGGGGGCATCAACATCTACGGGAACGGCTTCCTCCCTGCCGTCCACCAGGCCTCGCTGATCGATCCGACCCAGAAGGAGGCGCTGACCAACATCACGCCCCGCGAGCCGTCGGCCCTGCAGCGACGTCGACTCGACTTCGTCGGGCGCATGGACCGGGATCGCCAGCCTCCTTCCCAGCGCGACGCCCAGGTCGAGGCCGCAATCCAGAACTACGAGATCGCCTTCCGGATGCAGTCGGCCGTCCCGGATCTCACCGACCTGGGCGGCGAGACCGAGGCCACGAAACGTCTCTACGGCATGGACTCTCCGGTGCGCGAGAAGGCCGAGTACGCCCGCCAGTGCCTGCTGGCCCGTCGACTGGTGGAACGTGGGGTCCGCTTCATCGAGCTGACCTGTCTGCCCCGGCCGGCGGATCTCGGCCAGATCGGCAACCCCTGGGACCAGCACGGGGGACTCAAGACCGGGCATACCGAGATGGCGTTCCAGGTCGACCAGCCGATCGCCGGACTCATCCGGGATCTGAAGGCCCGGGGACTCTTCGACCAGACGCTGATCGTCTGGGCCGGTGAGTTTGGCCGGACCCCCTTCGCGCAGGCCGCCGACGGACGCGACCACAATCCCTTCGGCTTCAGTGTCTGGCTCGCCGGCGGCGGCGTGCGCGGCGGAGTGGTCCATGGCGCCACCGACGACCTCGGCTACCACGCGGTCCAGGACGTCTGCAGCGTCTACGACCTCTGGGCCACCGTCCTGCACCTCGCCGGCATGGACCATGAACGGCTGACCTACCGGTTCGGGGGACGCGATTTCCGGCTGACCGATGTCCACGGCGAAGTCATCCGGCCGATTCTGTCGTGATCGTGACACGCAGGTCGCGACAGCGCCGGCCGCCCCCGCTACGGTGTCCGCGTGTTGCCTGATGTCCGAAGCCAGACCCGGGAATCCCTCCTGACCCTGTTCCAGGGATGGAACGAGCCGACCTACCGGCTCGACCAGCTGCTGGGCTGGCTCTACGCCCGGAGGGCGGCCTCGTGGGAGGAGATGTCGAATCTCCCCAAGGGCCTCCGCCAACGACTGGCCGAGACATTCCGTCTCGCCCTGCCGGAGCCGTTGAGGGTCCAGGGTGCGCAGGACACGACCCGGAAGTTCCTCTGGAAGCTG
>CAZZKQ010000163.1:0-7377 GCA_964654875.1 uncultured Verrucomicrobiota bacterium
GGCGTCGGGGGGCGGCGTGCTCCCGGTGCCGCCCGCCGCGGTGCGGCCGTCCCGGATGACGACGGTGGCGTTGGAGAAGACGCTGCCCGGCTGGGTATAGACACGGGCACCCACAAGGGCGTGTACTCCTGGTGGCGTGGGGCGGAACCCGGGGGGCTGGAGGGGTTCGGCTGCCTGGCCGATCCCAATCGACCCGAGAATCCCCACGATCCAGCCCACCCCACGCATGCGCATGGGGAGACGTTACGCGGAAGCGTCGTGAAGTCGAGGCGTGGCCCAGCGCCGATCGCGGGCGACCGGAAACTCCGTCCGCCATCGGGTCACGAGTCCCGGGTCGGCCGTCGCCCGCAGGATCCCCGGGATTTCCCCGGCATCCGCAACCACGATTCCGTGGGGACTCACGAGACAGGATCTGCCGGAATACCCACCGATCGGGTCGGTGCCACAGCGGTTCACGCCCAGGACGAATGCCTGGTTCTCGATCGCCCGCGCCTGCAGGAGCGTGAGCCAGTGCTGGGCGCGTCGGGCCGGCCACGAGGCGATCACGACGAACAGCGTGGCGCCCCGGTCGAGGCCCAGCCGGAACACCTCCGGGAACCGGAGGTCATAGCAGATGAGCGGACAGATCCGGTGCCCGGCCCAGTCGACCACGACGACCTCGGTGCCGGCCCGATAGGCGGCGCCCTCGTTGGCAGGGCCGAAGGTATGGATCTTGGCGTAGCGGGCGAGGATCTCGCCGGCAGGTCCGACAGCCAGGGCCTCGTTGTGCAGGTGGCCGGCGCGGTCCCCGACGGTGCCCCCGATCACGAGCGCACCCGTTTTCCGGGCGAGTTCCGAGAGCAGCACGGCGTCCTCCCAGGTCGCTCCCGGCCGGGTCCGCTGGGTCTCCATGCTGAACCCAGTGGCGAAGAGCTCGGGCAGGACCAGTAGCCCACCCGCGAGTCCCTGCAGTCCGGCGACGAGGGAGCGGACCCGGTCGTGGTTCGCGGGGCGGTCCTCCCACGCGAGGTCCATCTGGAGGGTGGCGAGATCCATGGGAATCGGCTCAGGCGGCGTACTTCGAGATCGCGGTCTCCCAGAGTCCCTGGGTCTTGAGGACGAGTTCCACCACCTCGCGCACCGCTCCGCGTCCGCCTCCGGACTGGCAGACGTGGTGGGCCACGGCCTTGGCCTCCGGTCGGGCATCCGCCGGCACGGCCGAGAATCCGGCCCGGCGCAGCGCCCCGATGTCGATGACGTCGTCACCCATGTAGGCGATGTCGTCCCAGCCCAGCCCGACCTCCCCGAGCAGCGTCTGGATGCTGTCGACCTTCAGCTCGGGGCTCTGCCGCAGGAAGTCGATCTTCAGGTCGTTGGCCCGCTCGGTGGTCGCGGGCGACGGTCGGGCGGAGATCCAGCCCACGCGGATCCCCACGCTCTGCATGAGGCGAAGGCCGAACCCGTCGCGGATCTCGAAGACCTTCTTCTCCACGCCGGTGCCCATCAGGACGGTCCCGTCGGTCAGGACACCGTCGACGTCGCAGAGGAACAGCCGTACCCGACGCAGTCGGGTCTGGAGATCAGCGGACAAGGCCATGGCTGAGGGTGGGCCGTGGACCCGATGGGCGGGAAGGGGAAAGGCTCAGCCACCCTGGACCGGGGGAAACATCGAGACCTCGTCCCCGGGCCGGAGCACATACGAGGTGCCTTGGTACTCCACGCCGACGGCCAGCAGGGTCGACTGCCGAAGCGCCCCCAGTTTCGGATGCCTGCGATAGACCTCGTCGAGGACCCGTCCGAGGGAGGATCCCGTCGGCACCTCCACCGTGACCCGGGAGGTCCCGGCGAGGTCCTTGAAGTAGCTCCAGAGGTGGACGACGACGTCGAGGGTCGGCGTGGACTCGGTTCCGCTCATGCCTTGGAGCCGGTGCCGGTCTCCGTGTTGAGGCGTCCCAGGTAGCGGAGGTTCCGGTACCGCTCGTCGAAATCCAGTCCGTAGCCCACGACAAAGTGGTCCGGGATCGTGAACCCGATGTAGTCGGCCTCGAACGGCACCTGGCGGCGGGACGGCTTGTCGAGGAGCACGCAGGTCCGGAGGCTCGCGGGCTTGAGGGCCTGGAGCCGGCGGTGGACGGCCTTGAGGGTTCGGCCGGTGTCGAGGATGTCGTCGATCACGATCACGTCCCGCTTCCGGATCCCGATCCGGAGCTCCTTGGTGAACACGAGCCCCTCCGGGACGGTGCGGCTCCCGTAGCTCGACACGCCGATGCAGTCGAGGAACACGGGGAAGTCGAGGTGCCGGATGAGGTCGGCCACGAAGACGATGGCTCCGTTGAGGAGGGGGACCAGGACGACCTCGCGTCCGGCGTAGTCGCGGTTGAGCAATCCGGCCAGTTCCTCGATGCGGCGCCTGATCCGGCGTTCGGAGATCAGGGTCTCGACCTCGGGGCGTCGTCGGCGCGTGGCGGTGTTGCTCATTCCTTGTCGAGGATGCTGAGCGCGGTCTTTCCTGCCAGCTCCTTCCGGATCTCTTCTGCGACCTTGGTCTTGGGATCGATGGCGAGTCCCGCCTTCCAGAGCCTCTCCGCCCGTTCCTTCTCGTCCCACCGTTTGCGGGCGAGACCATGATAGAGAAACACGTACTGCCGGAACTGGACTGGAAACTCGCCTCGGTCAGCCCGGCTCTGGAGCCACTGGAAATCCTCCTCCACCACATCCCGTCGATCGAAGAATCCCGGGAGGAAGAGGTTGTTGCTCGCCCGCGTGAACCGGGCATCGGCGTCATCGGGGTTCATCGCGATGGCCTCGTCCATGATCACGATCCCGTCCCGCACCCGCTTGATCTTCGCCCCGGGCCAGAAGGGTTCCCGGGCGCTGACCACCACGGCGCTCCCCAGAAGCGCCTTGGCGAAGGCGTTCCTCGGTTCCACGGCGAGCACCTTCTCGAGGCAGTCCTTGGTCTGCTGGATGAGCTTCCTGGCCGCCTTCCCGCCGAACGCCGCCTGGTTGTGGTACTCGAGGGCGGTCCGGATCAGGGCGAGGTTGTTCGTGGGGTGGGTCGCGATGTAGGCCTCGAGGGCGGGGAGGTCCGACGGCAGGTGGGAGGAGTCCACCGCGGTGATCGAGCCCAGCCCCGGCATTGGCACGAGCAGGGCGGTCAGGAGGGCGACGAGGGCCCTGATGAAGCTGATCGGCATGGGGGTTAGAATTGGTGCTGGTCCAGCGGAGGTCAACCCGCAGGCGGGTTACAGGAATTCCTGATCTCCGTGCCGCAGGGCCCGTTCCCGGCCTCGCCGGGGGATGGGCTCCTTGTCGGGTCACGGCGCGGGATTCCACCTTCGTCCGGAGCGACCGGCCTGCGACACAATCCCGCGTTGAGGTCGTCCAAGGCCGTCGATCCCGGGAATGCAGGGTCGAAATCTGAAGCCTGTCCTGTAAGCCGACCGCCCCAATGCCGCGAACCCGGGCTGCCGACTCCTCCCCGGGCCGGTGAAGCGAGGTCCGGATCGAAGTGTCACCCGACGTCACCTTTGCCTTGGCCTTTGACCTCCTGGTTGTGGTTCTTTCTGGGGCGGTCATGGCCAAGGTTCCCTCTCCCCGTCCTGTCCCTGGAGGTCCCGTCTCCCAGGGCCGCATGCGGGGCTGCTTCTCGCGCGAGTGGGTCGGCTGGACCCTTTCCGCCGTCCTGCCGCTGGCCCTCTACCCGTTGATGCTCTGGATGGGAGTGTCGGTGTCGGGCGCGTTCCTGGCCGCGTTGATGGCCGTCATGGTGGTCCTGTGGATGTTCTCGTTGGTCGATGAGTTCATACCGCCGCTGGCGGCGATGGTGGCGATCCTCCTCGTGGGGCTGGCTCCGCCCTCGGTCGCCCTCGCGGGATTCGCGTCACCGTCCCTCCTGTCCCTTGTGGGAGTCTTCGCGCTTTCCGCCCTCGTCACGTCATCCGGGCTCAGCCGTCGTCTCATGCTCTGGCTGTTGCTCCGGCTGCCCGACCGACCGTTCTGGCACCAGTCGGTCCTCCTTTTCGCCGGATACCTGATGTCTCCGATCATGCCCTCCGGCAACAGCCGTCTCTCCCTCGCCCTGCCGATGTTCCGCGACATGGCCAAGGGTCGCCAGCTCGCCGTGGGAGGGAATGCCATCACGGCACTCCTGGCGGCCACCTTCGCCGGTTCGATGCTGTTCTCTCCGATGATGTCGACGAGCAAGTCCTCGAACATCGCGGCCATCGCGCTCCTCCCGCAGCAGGTCCAGTCGGAGTTCCTCGGGATCTTCTGGCTCGTGGCGGCGGCCGTCGCGGCCGTGGGACTGACGCTCCTCCACCTGGTGGCTCTCCGGTTCGTCTTCAGGGATGACGAACACCAGCCCCTGCCCCGCAAGGAGCTGGAGGATCAGCTCGCAGGGATGGGGGGGATGGCAGGGGACCAGTGGGTCGCCGCCACCACCGTGGCCTTCTTCCTGGTCGGGGCTGCCACCGTGTCGTGGCACCACATCCAGCCGGCATGGCTGGCGGGATTCGTCCTTCTGGTGCTTCTGGTGACCCGTGCGATGGGGAAGCAGGAGTTCCGGCAGCAGGTCGATTGGCCCATGGTCTTCTTCCTGCTTGGATTGGACAGCGTGACGCGGGTCATGGAACACGTGGGACTGAATTCCGAACTCGGCCGGGCGATGTCGGAGTCCTACGGGTTCATCCACGGGAGCTTCCCACGCTTTGTCTTCGCATCCCTCGTGACGACCCTAGTCATCCGTCTCGCGCTGCCACTGACTGCCGGAATGATCGTGTCGACGATCATCCTGCTGCCCGTGGCTGCGTCCGAGGGCATCCATCCGTGGCTGTGTGTCTTTCTCACCGCCCTGTTCAGCGACATCTGGTTCTTCCGCCACCAGAGCTCCGTCTATCTCCAGCTGCTCTCCTCCGGCGAGGTCGCGCGTGTCGATGAGGCGGCCTTCCTGCGCCACAACCATCTCATGAACCTCGCCAGGGTCGTGGTGGCCTATGCGTCGATCCCCTGGTGGAAGTGGCTTGGCCTCCTATGACTCCATCCCACCAGAGGATTGTGACGGGGCTCCTGCTGCTCCTGCTGCTCCTGCTGCTCGGGGCCTTCAACCTCCAGAGGCCGCGGATCTTCGTCCTGCATTCCCGAGGGGTCGAGAGCTCATGGGTCAGGGGGGTGGACCGCGGGCTGAGGCAGGTGCTGGCAACGAACCGCATTCCGGTCAGCGTGGAATGGCACTACCTGGGCCGGGAGGCGAACCATCCCAGCAACGGGGTGTCCACGGTGCTCGCCGACGCACGCCGGGCCATCCGGAGCATGGATCCTCACATCATCATCGCCGTCGATGACGAGGCCAATGCGTTCCTGGCTCGTGAACGCCCAGGGGGCGGAGGAACACGGATCCTCTATGTCTCCATCGACCGGGATCCGGAGGCCTACGGATATCCGACCGCGCGATGGGTCACCGGGATCTCCGAACGCCTGTCCCTGTCCGCCATCAAGGAGGCGATCGGAATCATCCGACCCGGACGGGTCCTTTCCATCCGCGTGGTCGGCGCCCGTTCCCAGACGGGATTGGGCGAGTTCGAACAGGTCCGCGAGTTCGACTGGACCCCCCATCGGCTCGTGGAGACCTCCGAGGTCGAGGACTTCGAGGCCCTGCAGGATGCGGTCCGACGGGCCGCCGACGGCATCCTTCTCGTCCTGAACTGCTCGCCCCTGCCGCGGCGTTCCGGAGGGTGGGTCGCCACCCGGGAGATCGTCGACGAGATCCAGCGCAATTCCATGGCGCTGCCGGTCGCGATGGACGTCGATTTCGTGGCGAACGGTGGGGACATTGCCTTCGTCCCGCCTCCCGAAGCCAATGGAGTGCTCGCCATGACCATGGGGCTCGACTGGATCAACGACCTCCGCTCGGACGCGCCGCCGCCACCGGCTCGGACGATGTCCCATTTCGACGTGGCCCTTCGTCTGTCCCGACTGCGTGTCCGGGGCATCGACATTCCCCGGATCTACATCGAGGCCGCCCGCAATTCCGGGCAGCTGTACCCATGACCGGCCCGTCGCCTCCGTCGTTCCGTGGCCGATGGATCGGAATGGCTCCCGGCGAGGTCTGCCGCAGGGTCCATCGGCGGTAGCGGATCCACATTCAAAGGTGCGGACCGGCGACGCCGTCGGACAGTCCGCCTTTGGGGGCGGTCAAGGGGAGGGATTCCAAGCCGCGTCGAGCTTCCTGCGGAGGCGCCGTACCCGTCGGGGTTCCCCGTCCGCCAGATCCTCGAGTTCCAATGGATCGCTCCCCACCCGGTAGAGTTCCACCCGTCCGTCTGGCTCATTCCAATGAGCCGGCACGATCAGCTTCCAGGGGCCGTCGACGATCCATCGCCACCGGAGACCGGACTCTGGCCGGTCGAGATCCACCGCATCGTGTGTGAAACATTCGCCGAAGACGGCCTTGCGTCGACGCATCGCCCGACGGTCGGGGAGATCCTGTCCCGGCAGGCCTGCCGGGATCGGGGTGCCGACCCGTCGGAGCAGGGTCGGCAGGATGTCGAGACTCGAGACGGGATGGACGTCGTCGCGCCGGGGTTCGATGTGCCCCGGCCAGCCCACCAGAATCGGCGTCCGGACCCCCCCGTCGTAGGGACTCTGCTTCGACCGGGGTGCGTAGCGGCCGGTCTGGGGATCGGTGATCCAGCCGTTGTCCGCCAGGTAGACCACGATCGTGCGCCGATCCGAACCGCGTCGCTCGAGGAACCCGAGCAGCTGTCCGCAGGTCTCGTCGAACCACTCGACCATCGCATGGTACCGCGCCACGGGCAGGGATGGGTTCATGCCGCGATGGCGGTCCAGGAATCGGTCCGGTGGCGTGTGGGGATCGTGCGGGAGCATCGGGGCATACCACACCAACCAGGGTCGACCGGCCTGCTCCGCGGCCGTGACGAACTCCTCGATGGGCTTCAGCGTCACCCGTCCGATCTCCAGCCCCGCGTCACCGTGACGATCCCCGCGGGTCATGCCGTGGGTGAACCCGCCCTTCCTGAAGTCGTTCTGCCACCACTTGCCGCTCTGGAAGCTCAGATAGCCGCGGTCCTGGAGGAGCCGGGGCAGGGTGGGAACCTGCTCCAGGAATGAGGACAGGCGGGCGCGTCCTGACCGGAACGCCTCGCTCCGGTGGAAGTCGGCCTGCGGCATCCCGGTGGGCCGCGGAGGGTCGTTGCAGACCACGCCATGCTCGTGGGGAAATCGTCCAGTGATCAGCGAGGCCAGACTGGGACAGCACAGGCTCGATGGCACATAGCCCCGGGTGAAGCAGAGGGACCGGGAAGCCAGACGGTCGAGGTTCGGGGTCCGCAGGACCGGATGTCCCATGAAGCCATAGTCCGTCCACGCCTGGTCATCGGA
>CAZZKQ010000164.1:0-7367 GCA_964654875.1 uncultured Verrucomicrobiota bacterium
TTCCGTCACCGTCATCTTCTCCGAGCCCGTCGTGGATCCCTCCGCGCTGGATGCTTCGAAGTACAAGATCAGCGGCCTGACCCTCAGCAGCCCTGTGCGCGTCAACGATCGCACCGTCCGGTTCACCACCTCCAAGCAGGCGGTCGACACCAAGTACGACGTGACCATCACTGGCGTGCTCGATCTCGCCAGCAATCCGTCGGCCTACACCGGGTCGTTCGTCTCCTACCGCTTCCAGGCGGGAGTCGTGCAGTTCAACATCTGGAACAACGAAGGCGGCGGTTTCGACACCTTCGACAAGAACAAGGCTCCGACCCAGGTCCGCCTTGTCGACAAGTACTTCACCGGTACGGGTCTGTTCGAGAACTACTTCGGCCAGCTGAAGGGTCTGTTCAAGGCCCCGAAGACCGGCGACTACGTGTTCTGGGTGGCCTCGGATGACCACGGTGAGCTGTACCTCAGCACCGACGAGAATCCGGCCAACAAGAAGAAGATCGCCGAAGAGCCCCAGTGGTGCGATCCGCAGTACTGGAAGACCGACGGCGGTGCCAACTCCGGCACCCGCGGCGAGGCCGGCCAGACGACCAACCGCTCGGACGAGTATCCGGGCACCGAGTGGGCAGGTGGACCGGGTGCCAAGATCACCCTGACCGCCGGCAAGAGCTACTACCTCGAGGTCCTCTACAAGGAGGGCGGCGGTGGTGACCACGGTGCCGCGACCTTCACCTACCTGGGTGACCCGGTCCCGAACAACGGACAGACCGCTCTCTCCGGCGACAAGGTGGGTTGGTACATCGACCCGCAGACCTCGCCTCCGATCCTCTCGAAGGCTCCGACCTCCCAGAAGTTTGAGCGGGGTGGCACGCTGAAGTTCGTCGCCGAGGTCGTGTCGGCCCTGCCTGTGACGGCCAAGTGGTACAAGAACAAGAAGCTCATCGAGGGTGCCACCGGCACCACCCTGGAGATCCCGAATGCGGGTCCCCAGCACATCGGTGACTACTACGCGGTCATCTCCAACGAGAACGGCTCGGTCTCGACCTGGCCCGACAACAACGCCCGGGCGATCATGACCGGTGCCTACGTCATCGAGGCTGAGGACTACAACCACAGCCGCGGCAAGACCGTGGACGCCGCCAGCAAGCAGCCGGTGGCCGACAGCCTGTACAAGGGTCTGGATGGTATCCCTGGATTCGACCTCCAGTTCAACACCTCCACGGATGATCCGTGCGCGAACGGCAACAGCTATCGCAACGGCTGGAAGAATGACGCGGGTGACTGCGTGACCTTCCCGGCTGGTGCGGGTGGCAACGTCGATGTGATCCTCGACAACGGTGACAACCAGGTCCGTCCGGACTACACCGCGGCCAACAACTACAAGATCGGCTGGGTCGGCGACACGACCTGGTTCAACTACACCCGCGACCTCCCGGCCGGCACCTACAACGCCGTGTTCGTGGGATCCCGCGATGGTACCGATCCGGACTACAACACGGTCGCCCTCGAGATCGTGGCTGACGGCACGGTCGAGAACGCCCCCGGCACCAAGGTTGCCGAGGCCACGTTCGCGAACACCGGCGGCTGGAGCAACCTCGACCAGATTCCGTTCGTGAATGCGGACGGATCGGCGACGGCCATCGCCATTTCCGGCAAGACCACGCTGCGCCTCCGCTGCAGCAAGGGCAATCCGGACTTCGACTACATCCTCCTCTATCGGGCGGGTGCAGCGGGTCCGACCATCACCGGAATCAAGCCCGGTGCTGACGGCAAGGTCACCATCACCTGGACCGGTGGTGGTCAGCTCGAGGCGGCAGCCAGCCTGAACGGCCCGTGGGCCCCCGTCGCGGGCGCCACCACTGGCACGTTCGTCTGGACCCCGGGTGCGAATGACAAGGTCATCTACGCCCGCGTCCGCAACTAAGCGACCGTAGGTTCATCAGACGGGGCTGGAGGCAACTCCAGCCCCGTTTTTCATTTCCGGGGATATCACCCGTCAGGCAATCGACGAACCGTCTCATCTTCCCACTCACCGGCAGTAGTTGTGGTGCCGCGGGTGTGGGTCTTGGGTCGATCCAACCCTTGGCATCTCCTCCCGATCTCCCTCAGTCTGACGGGGTCCGATGCGCCATTTCCCGCACACGTCGACTCCTCCGTCCACGGTGTTCCTTCCTGTGTCGCATTCTCTTGCATGGCTCCTCTGGATTCTTGCCGCATGGGCTGTAGGTGCCGCGGAGCCCGTTTTGGAGCCCATTTCGGTGCAGGGCGGACGTTTGGCCGGATTCTCCCGCCTGGGAGTCGATCGCACCCGCATCGGATTCACGAACCATCTTTCGGAGTTCAATGCGGCCCAGAATCGGATCCTCGAAAACGGGTCGGGCGTGGCCCTCGGGGATGTCGACGGTGACGGCTGGTGTGACGTCTATTTCTGCAGGCTCGAGGGCGACAACGCGTTGTTCCGGAATCTTGGGGACTGGCGGTTCCAGGACATCACCGCCGCTTCGGGCGTCGCCTGTGCCGGCGATCTGTCGAGCGGTGCGGTGCTGGTTGATGTCGATGGGGACGGGGATCTCGACCTGCTGGTGAACTCCCTGGGGGGTGGCACGCGGGAGTTCCTTAACGACGGAAAGGGCAGGTTCAGCGAGGTGGTCGACTCCCGCTTGGTCCGACGCTTCGCGGCCACGTCGATGTCGCTTGCCGACATGGATGGCGATGGGGATTTGGATCTGTATGTGACCAACTACCGGACGGATACCTACAAGGACCGTCCGCCAACCCTGAAGGTGGAAGCACGACAGAATCCCGACGGGTCGGTGACGGTGGAGCCGAAGGACCGCTTCATCACCTTCGGGGCCCGCCAGTCCGGGGTGGAGGTCCTGGAACGGGGGGAGCGGGATTTCCTGTATCTGAACCAGGGCGGTGGGCGCTTTGTTCCGCTGGCGTGGGACAAGGGTACGTTCCTGGACGAGGACGGCCGCCCGCTTCAGGCCCCTCCGACCGACTGGGGGCTGGGTGTGCTGTTCCGGGACCTCAATGGCGACCGCTGGCCCGATCTCTATGTCTGCAACGACTTCGTCTACTGGCCCGACCGACTCTGGCTCAACGAGGCGGGCACCGGCTTCCGTGCCGCACCCCGGACCACGATGCGCAGCCAGAGCCTGGCCTCCATGGCGGTGGATGCCGCGGATCTCAACCGGGACGGCTGGGACGACCTCTTCGTGGCCGACATGCTGAGCCGGAGCCTCAGGCCCCGGGCTTGGCAGCGGCAGAACCTCCTCGAAGGACTGGTGCGATGGCCGCATGAGGATCCCTTGTTTCGTCCGGAGGTCCCACGGAACACGCTCCAGATTGCGCGGGGCGATGGCACCTTCGCTGAGACCGCGCAGTTCTCGGGTGTCGCTGCCACGGACTGGACCTGGGCCGTTGCCGCGATGGATGTGGACCTCGATGGCTGGGAAGATCTCCTGTTTGGGACCGGGAATCTGCATGACGTGCAGGACACCGATGCCATCGCAGAGACCGCCGGGCAGCGGGGGCCCCTGACGCCGGAATCCCGTCACCGGAACTGGATGCGCTTCCCGCGTCTGGACCGTCCGAAGCGCGCCTTCCGCAACCGCCATGATGCCACGTTCGAGGAACGGGGCCGGGAGTGGGGTTTCGATGATGTCGGCATCGCTCACGGCATGGCCCTTGCCGACCTCGACAACGACGGGGACCAGGATGTCGTGGTGAACCATCTCAACGCGGTGGCTGGGATCTACCGCAACGACTCGGTGGCGCCCCGGGTGGCCGTGCGGCTCCGGGGCGGCGATGGAAACACGGCGGGAATCGGGGCCCGCATCACCGTCTCAGGAGGACCTGTGACACAGAGCCAGATCCTGGTGAGCGGCGGCCGGTACTGTTCGGGCGACGAGGCTCTGAGGGTCTTCGCCACGGGATCCGCCAAGGGGGTCGATGTGGCGGTGACCTGGCCCTCGGGGCGCATCACCCAGGTGCCCAACGTCCCCGTCAACCACCGGGTCCTGATCCACGAGGACACCGGCTCCAGTCCCGCCGATCCGCCGGCCCACGAGTCGGGCATGACCCTGTTTCGAGAAACCGTCCTTCCGTTGCCGCCCTGGCCTGCCGAGGTTCGGGCCGATGCGGAATTCGTCCGCCAACGGCTGCTGCCCAAGGCTCTCGGCACCCGGTCCCCGGGTGTGGCGGTGGGAGATATCGATGCGGATGGGGACGACGACGTGGTCGTTGCGGGGGTTCCTGGCCTCCTGGGTCTGACCTTCCTTGGAAATGGCCGCGGCGAACTCGCCGCCTCGGGATGGCCTGCAACCCTTTCAGGAAACCAGACGGTCAGCGGATTCCTCCCGGCAGGAAGTGATGCCCCTGCCCGGTTCCTGGTCGCCTTGGAGGCGCTGGAAGGCACCAACAGCACCCCGACACTCCAGACCTGGACGCCTCAGATGGGAACCCTCGAGCCTGTGCCCGGCCTTTCCCCGGCTGGGACGGCCCTCGCCGCCGGGGATTGGGATGGAGACGGGGATCTGGATCTGTTGGTGGGTGGAGGCTCCCGGCCGGGGCGGTATCCTGAAGCCACCCCATCCCGGCTTTTTGAAGCCAGGGACGGCCGCTGGATTCCGACGCAGGACCTGCCCGATGTCGGCCGGGTTGAATCCGCCCTGTTCACCGATCTGACCGGGGATGGATTGCCGGAACTGGTGGTGGCCACGGACTGGGGCCCGGTCCGGATCCTCGAGAGGACCGATGGGCGATTTCGTGAGACCACCGAACGGTGGGGTCTGGCGGATCGCACGGGTTGGTGGCGTGGGATCGCCTCCGGGGACCTCGATGGCGACGGGCGGCTTGATCTGGTGGCGGCCAACTGGGGACGCAATTTCGGCGAGGGACGGATCCCATCGCCTCCGGTCACGACGGCCATCGAGGGCTGGGGTTTCATCGTGCCGGGAACGGATCGGCTTGAGTTGGTTCTCGGCTCGGCGGATCCCGAGACGGGACGCCTGTTCCCATGGCGGGATCATGCCACACTGATGGGCCTGCTTCCCGGCGTCCGGACCCGGTTTCCAACCGCCCACGCCTATGCCGAGGGTTCGCTTCCCGCGCTCGCGGATGGCGTCACGCCACCGCCCCGCCGCTGGGTGGCGACGATGTTCGAGAGCACGGTCTTCCTCAACCGAGGCAATCGGCTGGAGGCGCGACCGCTGCCTGCGGAAGCCCAGTGGAGCTGTGCCAGTGGCGTTTCGGTCGCCGACCTCGATGGGGATGGACATCTCGACCTGATTCTCACCCAGAACTTCTTCGAGCTGGATCGGGAGTCATCCCGCCAGGATGCCGGCCTGGGACTCGTGTTGAGGGGCAAGGGTGATGGCACCTTTCATGCCCTGCGTCCTGCGGAGGCCGGTCTCCACTGCTGGGGCGAGGGTCGAGGATGCGGTGTCGGGGATTTCAACGGGGACCGCCGACCGGATCTCATCGTGGCCCAGCGTCGGGGTCCCCTTCAGATGCTCATCAACCAGTCGGGTCAACGAGGGTATTCGGTACGACTCCTTGGCCGCAAGGAGTCCACTCCTGCCTTTGGAGCTGTGGTGCGCCTGCGGTCTGGGGACACGACGGGACCCGCGCTGGAGGTGCAAGCGGGAGCGGGATGGATGTCCGCCTCCAGTCCGCGTCTCTTGGTCGGGCATCCCCGGCGCCCAACCTCGGCGTGGATCCGTTGGCCGGGCGGACGCGAACAGGTCGTTCCATGGCCACAGGATTCCGAGGCGCTCACCGTGACCCAGCCCTGAGCCTCGTGGCGTGCAGTCGTATGCCAACGGGATTCATCCACTCGCGTCATTCCGCGTCCCGTGTTCAAACTCCTTCCGTGCACTCCAATGGGCGTTTCCGCGGACTGGTCCTCCTCCTAGCTGGGCTCTTCGGCACGGCGGTCCTCGGCCAATCCACCCAGAACGGTCCTGGGTGGGATGCGTGGAAGTCTGCCTGCGATCGGCTCCCAGCGAATCAGGCTCTTCTGAAAGGAGCGCCCCCGGCCTCTCCGGATCTCCTGCCGATCCGCCGTTTTGCCGACTTCGAATCCGTCCTCGACGCCTTTCTGACCCTTGCCATTCAGGGGCCGCTGCGGAACGCCTCGAACTGGGTCGGATCCCTGCCGGACCTGGCGGCGTTCCTGGACCTTTCCCGCAGTCCGGTCACACGCCCACCCCTGCCGTTCCAGCCATTCGCTCAAAGGCTGAGTGTGCCACCGGGATCCTCGGTGCTGCTCCAGGGGGATCTGCACGGGGACATCCATTCCCTGATCGCGGTGCTGTCGCACCTGCAGCAGCAGGGCTGGATGGAGGGCTTCGAGCTCAAGCCGTCCGCGCCCCAGCTGATCTTCCTCGGGGACTACACGGATCGTGGGCAATGCGGCGTCGAGGTCCTCTACACCCTGATGCGGCTGAAGCTTGCGAATCCTGACCGGGTGCATCTGGTCCGGGGCAACCATGAGGACCTGTCCCTTGTGTCCCGGTATGGATTCCTGGCGGAGGCGCAGGCGAAGTTCGGTCGGGATCTCAATGTCCCAAAACTCATCCGGCTGTACGACCTTCTGCCGGTCGTCCTGTATCTCGGCTGCGGAACCAATGGGGTCCAGCTGTGTCATGGGGGCCTGGAGCCGGGATTCGATCCGCGTCCGCTCCTGTCGTCATCGGGTTCGCCGCGGTTTGCCCGGATCGGTGATCTGCGTCAGGCCGGATTCCTTAAGGCCCATCCGGACTGGCTGAAGGCGGATCCGAAGGCCCGGGATGAGGCGGAGCGGATCTTCAAGGATTTCACCCCGGAATCCCCCACCACCCCATCGGTGCTTGGATTCATGTGGAACGATTTCACGGTGTTCCGGGAGGAGCCGGGCTTCGCCCATAATCCGGAACGGGCCTTCGTCTATGGCGACTCGGCGGTGGGTCCGTTGCTTCAAGAGATCTCGACGCCCGGGTTCCGGATCTGTGCGGTGATCCGGGGACACCAGCACTCGAGCCAGTCGAACCCGCTGATGCGCCGTCTGGTGGCGTCCCGGGGGCTCTTCCGGCACTGGCAGGAGGTACCGTCGGGTGAAGCCCTCGCTGCTAGTGCCTCGGCTTTGGAATCGAAAGTGGAAGTAGGACCGAGCCGGCCGGTGCCATTGGGCTCGGTCTGGACCCTCAATGTGAGTCCCGACAGCGTCTATGGTCTGGGGTGTCGCTTTGGATTTGCGACGTGTGCCCGTCTGAAGTTGGAGCCGCGTCTGGAAGACTGGCGGTTGGAGCCGATCACCGTGACGGTGCCGATCCTGGCCAAGTAGATCCCTGTCTCCGGCCGCAGGCGGGCCGTGATGGGGGCCGCAGTGC
>CAZZKQ010000165.1:0-7340 GCA_964654875.1 uncultured Verrucomicrobiota bacterium
GGCGGATCCGGTGATGCGCCCTTTTCGCGACAAGGCCGAGAAGCAGATCCGCGAACAGCTGTTCGGCAGCATGGAGAAGGACCTCGGGATCAAGACCGAGGAGTTCCTCTCGATGCTCCGGGGCCAGGTCTCGTTCGCCGCGATCCGTGGGAACTGGAAGCCCAGCGAACCCGCCTCGAACCCAACGTTCGTCCTGCTCATCGACGCCAAGGACAAGTCGGACCAGCTCAAGACGCTTCTCCAGACCGTCCGTCAGAAGATGGCCGAGCTGAAGAGGACCACCAAGGCGACCCGGATCCGCGACATCGACTTCACGACCCTGGTGATCGAAGCCGCCTCCGAGCCCTCCGGGAATGGCAAGAAGGAGGATGCCGAGAAGGCGGAGGCCAAGGCCGACCGTCTGGAACTGACCTTTGGACAGGTCGACTCGGCGCTGGTGGTGTCGACGTCGACCGCCGGGCTGGAACCGGTGATCGCGAGGCTGACCGGTGGGACGGTGCCCGTGCTGGCCGACAACGCCGACTTCACGGCCACGGAGTCGTGGGGCGGTTTCCGGGACGCCTCGGCCTACATATTCCTCCAGACGACAGGACTCCTCGACATCATGAAGTCCGGGGACTCCAAGGATTCCGGCGAGGGACTCTTCGGTCTCAACCCGGAGCAGGCGATCACCGGAATGGGCATCGATGGCATCCGGTCGGCCGCCTGGATGTACCGGCATACCCCCAGCGGCATGACCAGCCGAACCCTCTTCACCATTCCCGAGTCGAAGCGTGTCGGCCTCGCCAAGCTTCTGCGGTTCGAACCCAAGGAATCCGGTCCACCCGCGTTTGTTCCCGCCGATGCGGTGTCCTTCCAGCGCATGCGCCTCGATGGACAGCAGCTCTGGTCCGGACTGGAGTCGATGGTCCAGAAGATGTCCCCACAGCTGGGCGGACTGCTGAGCATGTCGATCGGGGCCCTGGGGAAGGACAAGGATCCGAAGTTCGACTTCCGCCAGATGTTCTTCGGGAACCTGGGGGATGACTACGTCTCGTTCGAGAAGGTGCCCAGGAGCCGGAGCGCGACGGATCTCGCCAATCCACCTTCTCTCACCCTGGTCGGAGCCGTCCGACCCGACGACATGGTCACCGCGATCAAGGCGCTTTCGGGTCTTCTGCCTGGCGGTGGTGACGACCTGAAGGAGCGGGAGTTCAACGGCAGGAAAATCTGGTCGATGACGCTCCCCAATGCCGAAGGAGGACAGCGGATGCTCGAGATTGCATCCACCCCGGGCTATGTGGCGTTCGCGAACGACAGATCCATCCTCGAGGAGTACCTGCGGAGCGCCGACACCTCTGCAAGACCCCTCAAGGACCAGCGGGGCCTCGCCGAAGCCGCCCAGCAGGTGGGCGGTTTTACGAAGGGGGTGTTCGGCTACGACAACCAGCGCGAGTCCGCCCAGACCACCTGGGAGACCCTCCGGAGCGGCAGCGGCATCAATGATCTGGTGCCCACCATGGGCAAGGAGGCCGTCAGCTCCGCAGACAACTGGGTCGACTTCAAGCTGCTCCCGCCGTTCGACCAGGTGTCCAAGTACTTCGGCATCTCGGTCTCCACCGCCTTCTGGGATGGCACGGGACTCCAGATGCAGAGCTTCTACACCCAGCCGAGGTAGGATCGAGGGTCCCGCGCTGAATCCCGCGACGACAAAAAAAACCCCGGGGAAGGATCCCCGGGGTTTGTCGTTGAAGCCGGACCCGGATCACTTCATCCGGGCGAAGCTCTTCTGGAGAATCTCCCAGTCGGCGAGACCCGACACCTTGGAACGGTGCTCCTCGATGATCTTGGCCTCGTTGGCGTTCTTGGTAGGGCGGGGATTGCGGTAGAAGATCCCGAAGCAACCCGGCCACGCCGTGTCGGCCAGCCGATAGGCGGCATACTCGTCGGTCACGTCGTGCTCCTTCGGAACGAGGTCGAACTTCCCTCCCTTGCGCGGGTTCGAGGCGTCGAAGGCACCGGGATAGAACTCGACGCACTCGCTAAGGCACTCGATGTAGCTGAAGCCGTCGTGATCCATCGCCGCTTCCATCATCTCCAACACATGGTTCGGATTGGTGTGGGTGGTCCGCGCGACAAAGGTCGCACCCGCGGCGATCGCCTGCTTGAGGGGATTTATGGGCCGGTCCAGGGAGCCCCAGATGTCGGTCTTCGACTTGAAGCCGATCGGCGAGGTCGGCGAGGTCTGCTTCTTGGTCAGGCCATAGACAAAGTTGTCCATGACCACATAGGTCATCTTGATGTTCTTGCGGGCGGTATGGCTGAAGTGGTTGCCACCGATCGAGAAGGCGTCGCCGTCGCCACCGAACACGAACACGTGGAGATCGGGACGGCTCAGCGACACGCCACTGGCGAAGGGCAGGGCGCGGCCGTGGATGAAGTGGGCGCCGTGGGCCTGGACGAAGTAGGGAAACCGGGAGGAACAGCCGATGCCAGCCACGGTCGTGACCTTCTCGTGCCACATCTTCCTCCGCTCGATCAGCTTGAAATACAGCGCCAGGACCGAGAAGTCACCGCACCCGGGACACCAGGTGGGGTGATCGGCCGAGATCTCCTTCTTGGTGAGGGGTTTCCGGTCCGAGTCGGCCAGGGGCGGGACTGGATCGGAGGTGACGGTGCCGCCGGTTCGGGGCAGCGGGGTGAACGGGAATTTCAGCTCGCTCATGTTCGGTTTGAAAATTCGGGATATGCGGGTTCAGGCCTTGACGGGAGCGCCACCGACGGCGGCGCGGACCCGGTCGACGATCTCCTTCACCTTCCAGGTGAGGCCGTCCACCTTCGTGATGCCACGGATCTTGGGATCGCAATGGCGTGCGCGAAGGACGGCGCCAAGCTGGCCGTAGCCGTAGACCCCCTCGTCGTTGAGCTCGACCACGAAAACGTGACGGAATCCCTTGAAGATCTCGTCGAGACCTCCCGGCAGCGGGTTCACGTACTTGAGGTTGATGCACGACACCGCATCACCCAGGGAGCGAAACTTGTCGACCGCCTCGCGCATGGGACCGTAGGTGCTACCCCATCCCACCAGGAGGATCTGTCCCTCGGACGGGCCGTAGACCGCCGGCACGGGGAGGTCAGAGGCGAGCTTGCGCAGCTTGTTCCTGCGCTTCGCGGTCATCGCGACATGCAGCTTCGGCGAGCCTGTCGGGTGCCCCAGCTCATCATGCTCGAGACCCGTCACGACCGGATACTTCCCACTGGCGATCCGGGTGCCCGGAGCCAGGTGACGTGTGACGCCGTCCGGTGCGGCCAGGTCGTAGGGCTTGTGGTCCGGCACCGGGCTGAGGTCCGGCGTGATGTCCTGGCAGACCTTCCTGAGATCCGGCTCGATGAACGCCTCGATTCGACTGGCGATGCCCTGATCCGTCAGGATGAGCACCGGAGTCGAGTATTTCCGGGCGATGTTGACGGCCTCGATCGCAGTGTAGAAGCAGTCCTCGACGCCACTCGGGGCGAGCACGACACGCGGGCTGTCCCCGTGGCCGCCGAAGCACGCGATGTTGAGATCCGACTGCTCGACATTGGTCGGCATGCCCGTGGACGGCCCACCCCGTTGGACATCGACGATGACGAGGGGCATCTCCGCCATCGAGGCCCAACCGAGGGCCTCGGTCTTGAGGGAGATGCCCGGACCGGACGAACCGGTCACCGCCACCCGACCTCCCCAGCTGGCGCCGATCGCCATGGAGATGGATGCGATCTCATCCTCGCATTGGACGAAGGTCCCGCCGTACTTGGGAAGCTCCCGCCGGAGCAGTTCCATGATGTCGGACCACGGGGTGATCGGATACCCGGCACCGAACCGGACACCGGCGGCGATCAGGCCGAAGGCCAGGGCCTCGTTGCCATTCATCACCACCTGCTGTCCCCCCCGAACCTCCGCGTGCCGGAACTGATAGGTCTTGAGGAGATCCTGGAGCTGGTGGGAGTGCCCCGCGTTGAAGCAGGTCACGGCGTTCTGGAGAATCGTGGCATCCTTGCCGCCGAACCGCTCGCCAAGGAGCTTCGTGATCTTCTCGACGTCGAGATCGTAGATCCGAGCCAGCAGACCCAGGGAGAAGATGTTCTTGCCCTTGTCGCGCCCCGTTCCGCCGATGGCCTCCACCGTCTTGCTGGAGATGGCGACGCCCACATGGCGGTAGCGTTCCAGCCATTCGGGCTTAGGCGTCACGTGGTCGGAATCGTACAGCACGATGCCCCCCAGCTTCACCGAGTTGATGTGCCCCTCATAGCTGTGTTGATAGAACGCCAGCAGCATGTCCGCCTCGTCGCCCGCCGACAGGACATCGCCGGACCCGATGCGGACCTGGAAGATGGACGGCCCGCCGGAGATCGTGGACGGGATCGTCATGAAGGTCATGACCTCCTGCTCACTGCGGCCCGCAAGCCGGGCGAGGAACCCGCCGATGGCCTGGATGCCGTCCTGCGAGTTGCCCGCGATGCGGATGACGGCCTCGTTGATTTTCGTCAGTCTGGACTGCCCATCGGCCGATGACGGCCCCTCAGCAACTGCGCTCATGAATGATCTTTCGGATGAAAAACAGCCGTCATGGCTCACCCCGGAAGCGCCCGAGGTGCCCGACGGCGTCAAAGTCGCGTGAACCCTAACGAGAGACCCCAAAGCGTCAAGCAACCGGGTTCAACAATGACGCTTTCGTCGTTCAAGAGCACCCGCCACTCCATCAGGTGCGCTTCAAGCGGCGGTAAGAGCGGTTGAGGAACGCATCGGATCAGGGCTTGGATGTCTCCGACGATTTCGGGGGTGATCCAGCGCCAGAGGGCTTGGGGAGGTCGCGGAGCCGCACGGAGCGGATCTCGGCCATGGTGCTGTAGGCGGCGATGCCGAAAGGCTTGGAGACCTCGATGTCGCCCGGACGCAACGCCACCTTGCGCCCCTTGATGGACGCCTGGATGACCCGGGTGTCGTCGATCCACACGGACAGCGTCTCGGCGGTGACCTGGAGCCGGATCCGATACCATTTCCCGGCGTCGAACCTCTTGTGGAGTGTCGTCTCATTGTGCGCGGCGTCGTTGTCGTCGAGCGAGGAGATGCCGACCACGCTGCCACCCCAGCCACCCACGATGAGGGTGGCGAACGAGTCCCTCACCGGAAACGTGAGCCCGCAGAAGAAATCGTTGCCGGAGACGCGGCGGGCTTCGACCTCCACCTCGTAATCCACCTTCGGTACCGGATGGGTGCAGTTCACACCCGTGAGGAGACCCTGATGGAGCGTCAGGACACCGTCCTCGATCTCCACATCTCCCGAACCACCGAATGGGGCCTTGATCCATCCCTTCATCGTCTTTCCGTCCCAGAGGGGTTTCCAATCCGCGCCGAGGACATCGAGGGAGAGCAACAGGGCGAGAACCAGCAGCGATCGGATCATGGGACGAGGATGGCCTTCCCGACGCATCGAGGCCAGCCCGGAAGCGGCCTGGAAACATCGCCGGGAAGGCGCCCCGGGTTCGAACGGGACCCGCCACACACCAAACCTGCGGTTGCCAGTGTTTCCGGATTGGCATACTCCTAACTCCCGTTGCAGCAGGTCGTTGTCGACAACGCCTGCCGTTCGCCCACCTCAGATGACCCGCTACCCGACCAACAACCGCCCCATGCGCAAGGGCAAGGTCAGCGCCGGGTTGCTGATGTACCGGGTCTCCGAGGGCCACCTCGAGGTGTTCCTGGCACGACCCGGGGGGCCCTGGTTCCCGCACCGGCAGCAGGACATCTGGACCATTCCCAAGGGCGAGGTGGAATCGGGTGAGGAACTCCTGGGCGCCGCGGTCCGCGAATTCCATGAGGAGGTGGGCATCGAAGCCCACGGTTCCTTCACCTCCCTGGGGTCGATCCGCCAGCGTGGCGGCAAGACGGTCCACGCGTGGGCTTTCGAAGGTGATTGGGATCCCAAAACACCGCTTCGGACCTCCATGGTCGAGGTCGAATGGCCTGCCGGAACCGGGCGCTGGTCGACCTGGCCGGAGATCGACGAGGTCGCCTTCTTCAGCATCAAGGAGGCCCGAAGCCACATGAAACTGGCCCAGCAGCCGTTCCTCGACCGGCTCCAGCAGCATCTCGCATCGGGGCCAGCACCCACACCGGTCGACCTGCACGCCGGCATCGACGCGTCCGCGGAATCCCGGGACTGACCGGGTTCAGATCACAAAATCGATCGGCGTGTCGGGGCTCTGACGGAGCCGGACCGCCCGCGCGACAAGATCGGCCACGGTCATGGACTCCAGGATGCCGGCGATCGCGTCGCGGACCTCCTTCATGATCGAGCGCAGCGGACACTTCAGCTCGTCCGGGCAGGAGCACTTCTCGTAGAACTGCCGGCTGATGCATCCGATCGGTGCAAGGGCTCCCTCCAGATGCCGGATGACCTTCGCCAGCGGGATCTTGTCGGGCGCCATCGCCAGACGATAACCGCCGGCAACCCCGCGGCGGCTCTCGACGACCCCGGCGGACTTCAGATCGAAGAGGATCTGTTCGAGGAACCGCTTCGGGATGTTCTGGTCGTCCGAGATCGCCTGGATCCGGACCACGCCGGGGCCATAGTGCTCCCCGAGCACTGTCAACGCCCGCAAGGCGTACTTGCCCCGAACCGAAAGTTTCATCGGGGCCAAGGATCGGGGGTTTGGACGACCGATCAACCGGGAAATCGGGTCGCTCCGGAATCCAAACGCAGGGTCGCGGTTGCCATTCCGGCCAGTCCCACGGACGATGCCTCTGATGCGACTGCTCGTCACCGGTGGCACTGGATTCGTAGGTTCCAATTTCCTGCGACAGGCCCTCGCCGCCGGGCATGAGGTGATGTCGCTTTCGCGGCGTCCTGCCGCTCCGACACGAGGGCTCCACGCCGTGGCGGCTTCGATCGATGCTCCTCCCTGGGACGGGATTTCTGGGTTCCAGCCCGAGGTCCTCATTCATACGGCCTGGGAAGCCACCCCCGGCGTCTACCTCGAATCGCTGGAGAACCGCAACTGGGTCAGCTGGAGCGAGGCCCTCATCGAGGGATCCCTTCAGCGGGGTGTCCGACGGTTTGTCCTCCTCGGAACCTGCATTGAATATCCCATCATTGGGCAGCCCCTATCCGAGACACTCGCCACCGCTCCGATCTCCCTCTACGCCCGATGCAAGGACGAGCTCCACCAGCGCCTGATCCGGCGCTGGCCTGGTTCCGACATCAGCCTCGTCTGGGCCCGACTCTTCTACCCCTACGGCCCGGGGGAACATCCCTCCCGCCTCTGCAGCGCGCTGATACGACGCCTCAGGTCGGGTGAACGGATCACGCTCAGGACCC